>JAOPZL010000067.1 GCA_025964175.1 Solirubrobacterales bacterium | reverse complement strand
TACTCGGCGCCGACCTGGACCACGTCGAGCGTTCCGGCTGACCGGCGCGAGGCGGCGGTCAGGTGCTCCAGCAGCGCCTGCGCGCGGAGGCGGAACTCGTCGACGGTGCGCAGCTTGACCTCCTCGTAGCCGCGGATCACGTCGGGCAGCGCCGCGATCTCGGCCACCTGAGCCGCCGTCGCCGGCGTGAGGTGCTCCAGCGCGGCGTCGACGAGCGTGCGGTACTCGTCGATCAGCGCGCGCTCGAGGCGGCGCATGTGCGCGTATCCGAACGGGTCCAGCCGGGTGCCGCGCAGGCGGCGGGCCGCGTGCAGCCCGTGCAGCGCGGGAAACGCCCACGCGCCGATGCGCAGCTTGCGCTGCATCCCCATCGCCCGCAGCATCGGCGGGTGCAGCATGATCTGCACCTTGGCGTCCTCGCCGAACTGCGCGTCGCGGCGCTGGCGCTCGACGGCGTCCAGGTGCAGGCGGGCGACCACGTACTCGTCCTTGTAGGCCAGCAGCTTGAACAGGCCCTCGGCGTAGGCCTCGGCCACGGCGCTGCTCGCACCGCCGGTGCGCTCCTGTTCGACGCGCGCGACGCGCATCACGTCTTCGAGGTAGCGCTCGGCGTGGCCGGCGTTCTGGAACGCGGCCAGCTCGGGGGCGCGGATCTCCAGCAGGCGGCGCAGCTCGCCGTCGGCGCCGGTGCGCTGCAGCGACGCCCGCGTGGCGGGGTCGACGGGCGCCGGTGCGGGCACCGGCGGCGCCAGCGCGGCGGCGACCGCGTCCGGGTCGGCGATCGCGGCACGGCCCCAGCGGAAGGCCGCGAGGTTCGACTCGACCGCGGCGCCGTTGAGGCGGATCGCCTCTTCGACGGCCGCCTCGCTGATCGGCAGGCAGCCGTGCTGGAAGGCCGCGCCGACCATGATCATGTTGGCGGGCATGTGGTCGCCGAACAGTCGCTCGGCCAGGTCGAGGCCGTCGAGGTAGGCGTTCTCGCCTGCCCGCGTGACCGCCTCGATGCGGCGGATCGCCGTGCTCGGCGCGGGAGACGCGGCGCGCGGGTCGGTGATCATGGCCGCGGTCGGGACCTGGGCGACGTTGAGCACGGCGATCGTCCGCGCGGGGTCGGCGACCGCGAGCGTCTCGCGCGCCGCGGCGCCGAGCAGGTCGAGGCCGAGGATCACGTCCGCGGACGCGCCGCTGGCGCGCAGCTGGCCGTCGACCGGCGCATCGGCGATGCGCAGGTCGGAGAGGACCGGGCCGCCCTTCTGGGCCAGGCCGATCTGCTCCAGCCCGCCGGCGTAGCGGCCGTCGAGGTGGACGGCCATCTGCAGGATCGCCGAGACCGTGACGACGCCGGTGCCGCCGACGCCCGGCATCCGCACCAGCACGTCGGGACCCACGCGCAGGACCGGCTCCGGCAGCACGACGGGCAGAGGGGGAAGGGCCGGGCGCTCACGCGGGCCGCCCTTGGGCGTGACGATCAAGAACGACGGGCAGTCGCCCTTCAGGCAGGTGAGGTCCTGGTTGCACGAGGACTGGTGGATCTGCGTCTTGCGGCCGAACTCGGTCGGCACCGGCAGCACCGACAGGCAGGTCGACTTCTCGCCGCAGTCGCCGCAGCCCTCGCAGACGCGCTCGTTGATCCACACGCGCTCGGCCGGCGTCGGCAGCTTGCCGCGCTTGCGCAGGCGGCGCTCCTCGGTCGCGCACTGGTCATCGTGGATGAGGACGGTGACGCCTGGGACGGCCGCGAGCTCGCGCTGGGCCTGCTGCAGCTCGTCGCGGTGGCGCACGGTGGCGGTCGCGTCGAGGCTGATGTCGCGGTAGCGCTCGGGCTCGGGCGTCGTGACGACGATCTGCTTGACGCCCTCCAGCGCCAGCAGCCGCGTCAGCGAGGGGATGTCGAGCTTGCCCTGGGGCTGCTGCCCGCCGGTCATCGCGACGGCGTCGTTGTAGAGCAGCTTGTAGGTGATGTTCACCCCGGCGGCGACCGCGGCGCGCACGGCCAGCGAACCGGAGTGGTGGAAGGTGCCGTCGCCGATGTTCTGGATGAAGTGCGGGTCGTCGGTGAACGGCGCCAGGCCGATCCACTGCGCGCCCTCGCCGCCCATCTGCACCATGCCGACGAGCTGGCCGCGGCGGTTGCCGGTGTCCACGGCGACCATCGTGTGGCAGCCGATGCCGACACCGACGAGCTGGTCGGGGTCGGCGCGGGTCGACGTGCTGTGGGGGCAGCCCGAGCAGAAGTAGGGGGTCCGCGCCGGAAGCGGCGCGTCGGTCGCCGGGCGCATCCGGGCCTCCAGCGCGGCCACGCGGGCCCGCGCCTGCTCGGGGACGGCCTCGGCCCCGAGTACTCGCACCAGCGCGCGGGCGACGTCGTCAGCAACCACCGCGCTGCGCAGCGGCAGCAGCGGGCGGCCGTCGGCGTCCTCCTTGCCCACGATCAGCGGCGCGTCCGCGGTGCGGTAGAGGGCCTCCTTGAGGTTGGCCTCCACGAACGGCAGCTTGTCCTCGACGACGAGGACGGTCTCCACGCCCGCGCACAGGCGGCGCAGCTCGTCGCGGTCGACCGGCCACGGCATCGCGAGCGAGACGAGGCGGATGCCGAGCGCCTCGCGCCCGGCGGCGTCGATGCCGAGGTCGTCGAGCGCTCGCACCGCGGCCTGGAAGGCGACGCCGGAGGCGACGATGGCCAGGCGCGGGCGCTCGGGCTCGAACGCGATGCGGTTGAACTGCGCCACGCGGGCGTACTCGCGCGCCAGCTCCAGGCGCGACGCCATCAGGTCCAGCTCGGCGTCGAGGTTGGTCGGCGGGAGCATCACCGGCGGGCGGAAGCCGTCGCGCACGGGCAGCTGCGGGATCGTCCCGATCGCCGCGCCGACGTCGACGCTGGTCGTCGCGTCGGCGATGTCGGCGACGATCTGCAGCCCCGTCCACAGCCCCGCGTAGCGCGACATCGCGATCGTGTGCAGGCCGAGCGAGAGCAGCTCCTGGACCGAGCCGGGGGCCAGCAGCGGCACCTGCAGGCTGCGGCACATCGGGCCGCACGAGCTCGGCACGGTGGAGGACTTGGCGGACGGGTCGTCGCCGATCCAGGCGACGGCGCCGCCGAGCGGGGCGGTGCCGCTGATGTTGCCGTGGCGGATCGCGTCGGAGGCGCGGTCGAGGCCGGGGTTCTTGCCGAACCAGATGCCGGTGACGCCTTCGAGGCGGCGGCCGGAGAGCTCGCCGAGCAGCTGGGTGCCGGCGACGGCGGTGGCCGCCAGCTCCTCGTTGAGCCCGGCCTGGAAGACGACGCCGGCCGGGTCGAGGTGACGGCGGGCGCGCGTCATCTCGCGATCGACGCCGCCCAGCGGCGACCCCTGGTAGCCGCTGACGAACACGCCGGTCGCGTGGCCGCGGCTCGCGTCCAGACGGCGCTGGTCCAGCGTCAGGCGAATCAGCGCCTGGATGCCCGACATCAGGACGGTGCCGGACTGCGCGGTGTAGCGATCCTCCAGCGTGGCGTCCCCGCGGACGAGCGTCGTGGCGCTCATGCAGCGTCTCCCTTTCGTGCGGCGGTCGTGCTCGGCGCAAGCTCATCCTACTGGCGAGCCCAGCGCAAGATCGACGAGGGACTTCGCGTCAGGACGCATGAATCAGGCAGTGCGCGGCCGGATCGACGCACGAATCCGGCTCGCCGCGTATGGTCGTTGCCATGGCCGGCTCCGAAGACCTCGACGATATCGACCACGCGATACTCGGCCTCCTGCGCGACGACGCGCGCCGCACGGTCAAGGACATCGCCGAGCGCGTCAATCTATCGCCGGCACCGGTCAAGCGCCGAATCGATCGGCTGGAGCGGATCGGCGTGATCGCCGGCTACACGCTCGTCCTGGACCACAGCAAGGTCGGGCCGTCGATCGAGGCGTTCACCGAGCTGCGCTTCGCCGGCAACACCAACGCCGAGGAGATCCTCGACGCGGCGACGGCGCTGCCCGAGGTGCGCGAGGCGTTCACCACCGCCGGAGATCCCGACGCGCTCGTGCGCCTGCGGGCCACGGACGTCGCCCACCTCCAGCGCGTGATCAGCGAGCTGCGGCGCAGCGGCAACATCACCGGCACCAAGACGCTGATCGTCCTCGAGCGGCGCGTGCCGCCCGACGCCGTCTGAGCGGGCCGGGCGGCGCAGAGCGCTACTCGATGACCTCGCCGATGAGGTCGATGGCGGACTTGTCGTCCACGTAGCTGAAGACCTGCTGGATCAGCTCGGCGATCTCGGGCGTCGGGTTCGCGAACGCCGTCCGGTAGCCCTCGACGTCGTCGATGTCGAGGATCTCGATGTACGCGTACGGCGCGTCACCCTCGGAGACCGCGCGGCCCTCGATGCGGGTCGCCTGGTAGGAGCTGACCGGCAGCAGCTCCTTGGTGCGCGGGTAGTCGACGTCACGCAGGAACTGCTCGTACTCCTGCGGATCGACTCCAGGGCGCAGATGGGTCAGGAAGAACACCCGGCGCTTCATGCTCTTGCTCCTTCTTCGTGGTCCGAGGTCGAGGAGGTATAGCGGACGCCGGCCCTAGCCGAGCGATCGCGCACGGCACGCGAGCTGGAGCATCAGCCAGGTCTCCGGGTCGTCGGGGTCGACGTCGAGCATCTGGAAGATGCGGTTGACCCGGTAGGTCACGGCGTTGCGGTGCAGGTGCAGGTGCTTGGCCGCGCGCGTCGCCGACCCGTGGTTGTCGAGGAAGCACTGCAGCGTCTGCATCGCGGCCTGGCTCTTGCGCGGTCCGAGCTCGTCGATCGGGCGCAGCAGCGAGTCGACGGCGTCGCGGGCCGTCTCGGAGGCGAACCACTCCATCAGCGTCCGCTGGAGCCCGAGCTCGTCGAAGCTGACCGGCTCGTTGACGCGGTGGCCGGCCCGCGCCGCGGCCAGCGCGCCGCGCGCCTCGGCCACCGTCGTGCGCAGGCCGTTGGCGCCGACGTGGGTCGATCCGACGCCGCACGTCAGCGCGATCTCCGGGATGCGCCCCACCACGCGCCGCACGATCTGGCCGGCGATGCGCGCGAGGTCGCGGCCGGCCGGCGTGCTGTCGGTGCGCTCCATGCGGATCAGCAGCAGCGCGGAGCCGATCTGGGCCCGGCGCCAGATCCCGCCGCTCGCCTGCGCGGCCTCCAGGCCGAGCCGGGCGACGCGGTCGGAGAGGTTGAGCAGCGAGAGCTCGTCGTCGGCCAGCGCGTCGAGGTTGTCGACCTCGAGCAGGATCGCGGTGTGCCAGCCGTCGACGGCCAGGTCGGCGGCGCGCATGCGCTCCAGCAGATGGTCGCCGCGATGGCCGGGGGCGAGCAGGAACTCGGTCAGCAGCTCGCCGCGGGAGCGGATCGGCGCGTCCTCGGCCCGCAGCGCGACCAGCCGCGCGCGGGTCACCGCGGCGGCGACCAGGTGGACGATCGCCTCGGCCGCCGCGTCGGTGTGGTCGTTGACGGGCCGCGCGCAGACCGAGGCCACGAGGTCGTCCTCGACGATGACCGGCGCGGCGATGTCGCCGGGACGCGCCTCGCGCAGCTCCAGGTCCACCTCGAGCCCCTCGCTGGCGGTCGCGATCAGCTGGTTGGGCGAGGCGCCGTCGGAGCCGGCCTTGGCCAGCGCCCACAGCGCCGACTGGATGCGTGCGAGCGCGACGTCGGCGCCGCCGGCGAGCTCGCGGTGCAGTCCCAGCACCAGCGCGGTGACGTCGCAGTCGGCGGCGGTGCACAGGATCGCCAGCCGCGCGCGCTCGGCGATCGGCACGGCGGTGGGCGGCACCCCCTCCCGGTCGTCGGTGAGCACGATCGCCGCCGCGTCGCGCGATCCGGCCATCCGCAGGGCGATGTCGAGGTTGTAGCTGCTGGCATCCCGGGAGGCGCCGTGGGTCAGCACCGCGATCGCCTTCTCCTCCAGCCGATCGAGGTCGGCGAGATCCTCCACGATGGTCACGCCGAAGACCTCGACGTCGCCGTCGGGGCACGTGATCGGCCGCAACACGGGAAGATCGGGGACGGCCAGGAGGCTTGAAAGCGTGCGCACGGCTGGCATTATGGGATCCTTGGGCTCTGCGCACAAGGACAATGAAGATGTTGTGGCGGAAAGCCCAGGCGCGTTCGAGCCGGGATGGACACAATCGCCCCGAACTATGGGGAAGTCCATCACCCGTGACGCTGCGCCTGCCACCGGGGAGCGAGCCTCCCGCGGCAACGGGCGCAAGCGCGTGATCGACGTCGATCACCTGCCCGTGCTGGCGCGCGGCTGCGCCGTCCTCGGGGCCGGCGGCGGCGGCGACCCCCTGATCGGCGTGCTGATGGCCCGCGAGGCGATCCTGCGCCATGGGCCGGTGCCGCTCCTCGACCTCGACGACCTCCCCGCCGACGGGCTCGTCCTGCCCTGCGGGCTGGTCGGCGCTCCGACCGTCGCGATCGAGAAGCTCGAGAACGGGGGCGAGGGCGTTCGCCTCGTCGAGGAGGTCGAGGCGCTCACCGGGCGTACCGTCGTCGCGGTGATGCCGTTCGAGATCGGCGGCTCCAACGGCCTGATCCCGCTCACCTGGGCCGCGCGCCTGGGGCTGCCCTACGTCGACGCGGACGGGATGGGGCGCGCCTTCCCGACGATGCCGCAGATGACGATGAACCTCGCCGGCGTCTCCTCCAGCCCGTGCCTCCTCGCCGACGAGCGCATGAACACGCTGGTGATCCGCGCCGACAGCGTCTCCTGGACCGAGCGCCTGCTGCGCGCCACGGTCGACGCGTTCGGCGGGGCCGGCGTCGCCGCGCTCTACCTGATGGACGTCGAGACCGCCCGCCGCGCGACCGTTCGCGGCTCGGTGTCGCGGGCGATGAAGCTCGGCGCGGCGATCATGAGCGGCGAGGAGAACCCGATCGACGCCCTCGTCGGCGAGGTCGGTGCCGTCGAGTTGATCCGCGGCAAGATCGTCGACGTCGAACGCCAGGTCACCGGGGGCTTCGTGCGCGGCTCGGCGATCGTCGAGGATGCCGTCGACCCGAGCCGCCTGCTGCGCCTGGAGATCCAGAACGAGAACCTGGCCGCCTTCGAGGACGGCGAGGTCCGCGCCTGCGTGCCCGACATCATCACCGTGCTCGACGCGCACAACGGCGAGCCGATCGTCACCGAGCGGCTGCGCTACGGCCAGCGCGTCAGCGTGATCGCCTTCCCCGGACCCGACATCTGGCACACCCCCGAGGGCCTGGCCCTCGTCGGGCCACAGGCATTCGGGTTCCGCTTCTCCTACGTGCCGATGAAGGACGGCGATGGCCGCGCGAGCTGACCTGCGCCTCGGCATCGACGTCGGCGGCACGAACACCGATGCCGTCGTCGTCGATCGCGACGACACGCCGCTGGCCAAGGCCAAGGCGGCCACGACGACCGACGTGACGACCGGCATCGCCGCCGCGATCGAGATCGTGCTCGGCGAGCTCGGCGACGCGCGCGACCGCATCACCCACGTGATGCTCGGCACGACCCACGCCACCAACGCCGTCGTCGCCCGCCAGGGCCTGCGGCGCGTCGCCGTGCTGCGCATCGGCGGCCCGGCCACCCACTCCGTCCCGCCGCTGGTGACGTGGCCGCCCGACCTGCGCGAGACGATCGCCGCCGGCGCGATGGTGGTCGACGGCGGGATCGAGTTCGACGGCGCCGAGGTGGCCCCCTTCGATGCCGACGCCGCCGCCGCCTTCCTCAGCTCGCTCAGCGGGCGCGTCGAGGCGGTCGCGATCACCAGCGTCTTCTCGTCCGTCTCGCGCCGCCACGAGGTCGCCGCCGAGCAGGTGGCGCGGGCCGTGCTCGGCGACGTCAGCGTCTCGCTCAGCCACGAGATCGGCACGATCGGGCTGATCGAGCGCGAGAACGCCACCGTCCTCAACGCCGCCCTGATGGGCGTGGCCGAGTCGGTCGCCGACGCGCTCGACGAGGCGCTCGGCCGCCACGGGCTCGCGCCGGCCAAGTACTTCGCCCAGAACGACGGGACGCTGATGGCGTTCGAGTACGCGCTGCGCCACCCGGTGCTGACGATCGGCTGCGGACCGGCCAACTCGATGCGCGGCGCCGCTCACCTGAGCGGCCTGCGCGACGCGATCGTGGCCGACGTCGGCGGCACGTCGACCGAGGTCGGCCTGCTGATCAACGGCTTCCCCGGCGAGTCCAGCGACGTCGTCGGCATCAGCGGCGTGCGCACGAACTTCCGCATGCCCGACCTGGTGACGCTGCCCCTCGGTGGCGGCAGCGTCGTCATCGCCGGCGGCGACGGCAACGGCGACGTCCACGTCGGGCCCGACAGCGTCGGCCGCCGCGTGACCGAGTCGGCGCTCGTCTTCGGCGGTTCGGTTGCGACGCTCAGCGATGCCGCCGTCGCCTGCGGCCGCGTCGAGATGGGCGACCAGATGCCGCCGCCCGACCAGCTCACCGCGCTGTCCGCGGCGATCGCCCGTTCGGATGCGATGCTGACCGACGCGGTCGACCAGGCCAAGATCGTGCGCGGCGACCTGCCGCTGATCGTGGTCGGCGGTGCCGGCTTCCTCGTGCCCGACGGGCTGCCCGGCGTGAGCACGGTGCACCGTCCGCCGCACCACGAGGTCGCCAACGCGATCGGCGCGGCGATCGCCCCCGTCAGCGGGCAGGTCGAGCGCATCGTCCACTTCGGCGCCGGCGGCCGTGCGGCCGCCATCGAAGGCGCCTGCGAGGCCGCGCGCGTCGAGGCCGTGCGCGCGGGGGCCGACCCCGAGCGCACCGAGATCGTCGAGATCGAGGACGCCCCACTGGCCTATCTCACCGACCCGGCCGTGCGGATCCGGGTCAAGGCGGTCGGCGCACTGCGGTTCGTGTGAATCGCGATGCGCCGAGACAGCCAAACCGACACAGGAGCAAGGGAGGAAGCATGACGACGACAGCAGACCCGCCCAGGGTGCAGACCCGGGCCACGATCGAGCTTCGCCGCCCCGCCTCGCTGAGCGAGGCGGTCGGCGAGCTGCAGGCCGGCGGCACGGCGCTGGCGGGCGGTACGTGGATCATGCGCGCGGCGCACCGTGACGAGGCGTTCGACGCGGTGTACGTGGCGCTCGACCGGATCGCCGAGCTGCGCGCCGTGCAGGAGCGCGACGGGGCGGTCGCGCTCGGCGCGCTGCTGACCCACGACGAGCTGGCCGCCTACGACGGCTCGCCCGCGCTGGGGGCGCTGGCCACGGCCGCCGCCCGCTCCGCCTTCCCGGCGATCCGCAGCACGGCGACGCTCGGCGGCAACATCGGCGCCGTCGGCTTCGCCGAGGCCGATCTCGTCCCGGCGCTGCTGGCGCTCGGTGCGTCGGTCGAGCTCGTCTCCCCCCAGGGGGAGTCGACCGCGTCGCTGGAGACCTACCTCGCCTCGCGCGGGCAGCGTCCCGCCGGCGAGCTCATCGCCCGCGTCGTCGTCCCCACCCCCGCGGGTGCGAGCTCGGCGTTCGAGCGGCTGACCGTCCTCGGCGGCGGGGAGTACTCCGTCGCCAACCTGGCGCTGTCGGTGACGCTCCAGGACGGCGTCGTGCGCGCCGCGCGCGTCGCGGTCGGCAGCGTCGAGGAGGTCGCCCGGCTGTGCCCGGCCGCGGCCGAGGCGCTGGTCGGCGAGCGGCTGGATGCCGCGGTGGCCGAGCGCGCGGGCAAGGTCGCCGCGCAGGAGTGCACGGGGCGCGAGGGACTCGACGCCCCGGGTTGGTACCGGCTGGCCGTGCTGCCGGCGCTGCTGCGCCGCGCGACGTCCCGCCTGATCGAGGAAGCGAGCTGAGTCATGGATCACACCTTCACCCTCAACGAGCAGCGCGTCGAGGTCGACGCGCCGGCCCTGACCCCGTTGATGACGGTGCTGCGCGACGAGCTCGGCATGCTGGGCACCAAGAACGGCTGCGCCGAGGGCCGCTGCGGCGCCTGCACGGTGCTCGTCGACGGCTCCCCGGTCGTCTCCTGCCTGACGCCCGTCGCGCTGGTCGACGGTCGCGAGGTGCGCACCGTCGAGGGCCTGACGGCGCCTGACGCGCCGCTCAACCCGCTGCAGCAGGCGATGCTCGACCACGGCGCCGTCCAGTGCGGCGCGTGCACGCCGGGCATCCTGATGTCGCTGACCGCGCTGTTGGAGCGCGAGAGCGCGCCCGACGAGATGGACGTGCGCAACGCGCTGTCGGGCAACATCTGCCGCTGCACGGGCTACCACAAGATCGTCGACGCGGCACTGGCGGTCGCCGGTGCCGAGAACGGGAGCCGCTCGTGACCTCGCTCATCGGCAGCAACGTCGTCCGCAGCGACGGCGAGGACAAGGTCCGCGGAGCGGCCGTCTACGCGATGGACTTCGCCGAGGCGCGGACGCTGCACGCACAGCTGCTGCGCTCGCCGATCGCGGCCGGGCGCATCCGCTCGATCGACACCACCCGGGCCGCGGCGCTGCCCGGCGTGCGGGCGATCGTCACCGCCGCCGACGTGCCGTCCAACACCTCCGGCTGGATCCTCAAGGACCAGCCGATCTTCGCCCGCGAGGAGGTCCGCTTCATCGGCGAGCCGATCGCGGCCGTCGCGGCCGACACGCCCGAGCAGGCGGCCGCCGCAGTCGCGGCGATCGAGCTCGACCTCGAGCCGCTGCAGGCGCTGACGGACTTCGACGCGGCGCTCGCCGACGGGGCGCGGCTCATCCACCCCGATTGGGAGTCGTACGCGATGCTCGTCCCGGCGCCGCGTGACGGCAACGTCGCCTGGGAGTCGACGCTGGACAAGGGCGACGTGGACGCCGCGTTCGCCGCCGCCCACATCGTCGTCGAGGACGAGTTCGTCACGCCGCGCCAGCACCAGTCCCCGATCGAGCCGCACGCCGTGGCCGCGCACTTCGAGCAGGGCCGCTACGTCGTCTACAGCTGCACGCAGTACCCGTTCCTGTGCCGCGACCGCCTGGCCGAGTGGCTCGGCGTCTCGCCGTCGGCGGTGCGCGTGATCGCCACCACGATCGGCGGCGGCTTCGGCGGCAAGATCGACGCCCTGCTGGAGCCGTACGTCTGCGTGCTGGCGCGCAAGACGGGGCGCCCGGTGCGCCTCGTCAACAGCCGTCGCGAAGAGCTGCAGACCGCGGGGCCGCGCGAGAACGCGCGCATCCGCATCCGCAGCGCGGTCAGCGCCGAGGGCGAGATCCTCGCCCAGGAGTCCGAGAACCTCATGGACAACGGGGCCTACAGCGGCGAGATCGTCGCCTGCAGCTCCGTCCCCGCGCTGATCTTCGGCGGCACGTACCGCGTGCCCACCGCGCGCCACCGCACCCGGGTCGTCTACACCAACACCCCGCCGACCGCGGCCTACCGCGGCGTCTCGGGTCCGTACTGCATGTTCGCCCTCGAGCAGCACATGGACCACATCGCCAACGAGCTGGGGATCGACCGGCGCGACTTCCGCATGCAAAACGTCCACCAGGCGGGTGAGTCGACGACCAACGGCCAGGTGCTGTCGGACGCCATCTACCCCGAGGCGTTCGCCCGCGTCGACGAGATCGCCCCGTGGGCGCAGGCCACGGCCGACCAGCAGGCGGGGCCGCTGCGCGGCGTCGGCATCGCTGCCGTCACCTGGCTGACCAACCCCGGGCCCGGCGGCGCGACCGTCAAGGTCAACGAGGACGGGACGGTCACGATCGTCTCCGCCGGCGCCGAGATCGGCACCGGCGCGATGGTGACCGGCGTGCGCCAGATCGTCGCCGAGGAGCTCGGCGTCTCGATCGAGAGCGTCATCCTGGCGCCGACCGACACCGACACCGGCACCTACGACGGCGGCGCCCAGGGCTCGCGCACGCTGTTCTCGGTCGGCAACGCCGCCAAGATGGCGTGCGAGAACGTCCGCGAGCAGCTGCTCGAGACGGCCGCGGGGCTGCTCGAGGCGGCCCCCGAGGACCTCGAGCTGGTCGACGGCCACGTCGGCGTCAAGGGCTCGCCGCAGGCGCGGGTCCCGCTCGCCGCGGTGGCGCAGACCGCGCTGTACACGGGCGGTCCGATCTCCGCGACCGGCAAGCACGTCACGCCGCCGGTGCCGTTCGACGCCGGCTGCATGACCGGCGCGCTGTTCACCGGGTTCACCACCGCGTCCTACCACGTCCACCAGGCCGAGGTCGAGGTCGACCCCGACACGGGCAAGGTCACGATCCTGCGCTACGTTGTCGCCCAGGACGTCGGCGTCGCGATCAACCCGCAGCAGATCGAGGGCCAGATCCACGGCGGCGTGCTGCAGGGCGTCGGCTACGCGCTGTACGAGGACCTGCGCGTCGAGGACGGCGTCGTGCTCGACGGGTCGCTGGAGCACTACCGGCTCCCGACCGCCTTCGAGGCCCCGCCGATCGACATCGCGCTGCTGGAGAACCCGACGCCCAACGGCCCGTTCGGGGCCAAGGGCGCCGCGGAGCCCTCGATCCTGCCGGTCGCCTCGGTGATCGCCAGCGCCGTCTCACAAGCCATCGGCAAGCCGATCCGCTCGCTCCCGATCACGCCGTTCGAGGTCCTGCGGGCCCTCAACGACGAGACCGAGAGCCTCGCCGCCGCCGCACCGTCCCCCACGCGATAGAGAGAGGAACCTCACCATGTCGACAACCAAGTCGCCCGTCGGGCTCGTCCTGTCCAGCCAGGTCCCGCCGGAGCAGATCCACGGGATCGCCCAGACCGCCGAGCGCAGTGGCTTCGGCGAGCTGTGGATCCCCGAGGACTACTTCTTCTTCGGCGGCATCTCCGGCGCGCTGACCGCGCTCAACGCCACCAGCGAGCTGCAGATCGGCCTCGGCGTCGTCTCCGCCATGGCCCGTCACCCGGCCGCGCTGGCGATGGAGCTGGCCACGCTGGACCGCCTGCACCCGGGCCGGCTGTGGCCGGGCATCGGGCTCGGCGTCCCGCACTGGGTCCACCAGATGGGGATGATGCCCAAGTCGCCGCTCGCCGCTCTGCGCGAGACGGTGACCAGCGTCGGTCGCCTGCTGGACGGCGAGGAGATCACGTCCGAGGGCAAGGTCTGGAGCTTCGACAAGGTCCAGCTCGTGCACCCGGCGACGAAGCGCCCGCCGATCTACATGGGCGTCATCGGGCCGAAGATGCTCAACCTCTCGGGTGAGGTGGCCGACGGCACCGTGCTGTCGGTGCTCGCCGGCACGAAGTACATCGGGTGGCTGCGCGAGCGCGTCGCCGAGGGTCAGGCCAAGGCCGGCCGCGAGGGCGAGCCGCACCGCGTCGCCACGTTCGCGCTGTGCTCGGTGGACCGCGACGCGGCCAAGGCCAAGGCGGCGGCCCGCGAGGTCGCGGCGTTCTACCTGGCCGCCGTGCCGAAGTCGGGGCTGACCGACGTCTACGGCATCGCCGACGAGCTGTGGGACATGTACACGCGCGGTGGCGAGAACGCCGCCCAGCTGATCCTGGACGAGATGCCCGACCAGTGGGTCGAGGACCTCGTCGTCGCCGGCGATCCCGAGGAGTGCGTGGAGAAGATCCAGGCCCTGATCGACGCCGGCTCGGACTCCGTCTGCCTGGCGCCGCAGCCGGCCGATCGCGTCAACGAGGTCGTCGACCTGATCGCCAGCGAGGTCCTGCCCAAGGTCAAGCCGCGCGCGGTGCAGGCATGAGCGAGAACGTCCGCCTCGGCTACAAGGCGTCGGCCGAGCAGTTCGCCCCCCGCGAGCTGCTCGACTTCTCGGTTGCCGCCGAGCAGCGCGGGCTGGACACGGTCGCGGTCTCCGACCATTTCCAGCCGTGGCGCCACAAGACCGGCCACGCGCCGAACTCGATCGCGTGGCTGCCCGCGCTGGGCGAGCGCACCGAGCGCGTCGCCCTGGGCACCAGCGTGCTGACCCCGACGCTGCGCTACCACCCGTCGATGGTGGCGCACGCGTTCGCGACGATGGCGTGCCTGAACCCCGGGCGCGTCTTCCTCGGCATCGGCTCCGGTGAGGCGATGAACGAGAACCCCGCGATCGGGATCGAGTGGCCCAAGTTCAAGGAGCGCTCCGGACGGCTGGCCGAGTCGGTCGAGCTCATGCGTCAGCTGTGGACGCAGGAGCGGGTCACCTTCGAGGGCGACTACTACCAGACGGTCCGTGCGACGATCTACGACAAGCCCGAGACGCCGGTGCCGGTGTACATGGCGGCCGGCGGCCCGAAGGCGGCCAAGCTGGTCGGGCGCATCGGCGACGGCTTCATCTGCACCAGCGGCAAGCAGCCCGAGCTCTACGAGCAGCTGCTCGGCGCGGTGGCCGAGGGTGCGCTGGAGGCCGGTCGCTCGTTCGACGCGATCGACAAGCTGATCGAGATCAAGGTCTCCTACGACCGCGACGTCGTCGCGGCCAAGGATGCCTGCGGCTGGTGGGCGGCGCTGGCCCTCACCGCCGAGCAGAAGGGCGGGATCGAGGATCCGGTCGAGCTCGAGCGCCTGGCCGACGAGAACGTCGACCGTGCCCACACGCGCTTCATCGTCAGCGACGACCCCCAGTCCGTCGTGGACCAGGTCGACCGCTACGTGCAGCTCGGGTTCACCAACCTCGTGTTCCACTTCCCCGGCAGCGACCAGATCCGCGCGCTGGACCAGTTCTCCGAGGATGTCCTGCCGCTCATGCGCAAGCGCTGGCCGGCGGGACAGGCATCCGCGGGGGTCGCCTGATGCGCATCGGCATCGACGTCGGCGGGACCAACACGGACGCCGTCCTCATGGACGGCGACCGGGTCCTGGCCGAGATCAAGCAGTCGACGTCCCAGGACGTCACCACCGGCATCCTGAACGGCCTGCGCTCGCTGCTGCAACAGAGCAGCGTGGCGCCGGGTCGCATCGAGGCCGTGATGATCGGCACGACGCACTTCACCAACGCGGTGGTCGAGGCGCGCCGGCTGCTCGAGGTCGCCTCCGTGCGCCTCGGCCTGCCGGCGACGCTGGCCCTGCCGCCGATGGTGGACTGGCCCGACCGGTTGGCCGGCGCGGTCGGCCGCCATCCGTACCTGTGCCACGGCGGTCACGAGTTCGACGGGCGCGAGATCGCGCCGCTGGACCGCGACGAGCTGCGCCGCGTGGCCGAGGACATCGCCGCCAAGGGCCTGCGGGCCGTGGCGATCTCATCGGTCTTCTCGCCCATCAACGAGGAGCTGGAGCAGCAGGCCGCGGACATCATCCGCGAGACCGTGCCCGACGCGGCGATCAGCCTGTCGGCGCAGATCGGGCGGCTGGGCCTGCTCGAGCGGGAGAACGCGGCGATCATCAACGCGTGCCTGGCCGACCTGGCCGTGCACATCACGGACGCGTTCCGGGCCGCGCTGCGCGAGTCGGGCATCGACGCCCCGATGTACCTCAGCCAGAACGACGGCACGCTGATGACCGTCGAGTACGCGGAGAAGTACCCGGTCGCGACGTTCGCCTCGGGGCCGACGAACTCGATGCGCGGTGCGGCGCTGCTGTCGGGCCTGCTCGACTGCGCCGTCGTCGACATCGGCGGCACGACCTCCGACATCGGGATGCTCATGAACGGGTTCCCGCGCGAGGCCAAGGCGACGGTGGAGATCGGCGGGGTGCGGACGAACTTCCGCATGCCCGACGTGCTCCCGCTCGGCATCGGCGGCGGCAGCCTCGTCGTCTGGGGCGGCGGCGACGTCGTCGTCGGACCGGAGTCGGTCGGCTACGAGCTGACCAAGCGCGCGCTCGTCTTCGGCGGTGAGACGCTGACGGCCAGCGACATCGCCGTCGCCGCCGGGCGGGCGGACATGGGGGACCCCGAGCGGGTTGCCCACCTCGACCGCGCGCAGGTCAAGGCGACGCTGCAGTCGATCGAGGATCGGATCGCCGAGGCGGTCGACCGGATGAAGACGGCCTCCACGCCGGTTCCGGTGGTCGTCGTCGGCGGCGGCTCGGTGCTGCTCGGCGATTCGCTCGCCGGCGCCGCGGAGCTGGTGCGCCCGGAGCACTCGGGCGTGGCCAACGCGATCGGGGCGGCCATCGCCCAGGTCGGCGGCGAGGTCGACCAGCTGTTCTCGGTCGGAGCGGAGCTGTCGCGCGACCAGGCGCTGGAGCGCGCCCGTGAGCTGGCCGCCGAGCGGGCGGTGTCCGCCGGGGCGAAGTCGGACTCGGTGCGCATCGTCGACGTGGAGGAGCTCGCGCTCGCCTACGTGCCGGGCAACGCGGTCCGCATCAAGGTCAAGGCCGTGGGAGATCTCGAATTGGGGAGGAAGTCCGTTGCGGCTGATTGATGAGGAGCAGCTCGGGGACATCGCGCGGGGCGCGGGGATCCTCGGGACCGGAGGCGGCGGCGATCCCTACATCGGGACGCTGCTGGCTCGCAACGCGATCCGTGAGCACGGGCCGATCCAGGTCGTCGACGTGGACGAGGTCCCGGCCGACGGGTTCATCATCCCGTCGGCGATGATGGGCGCGCCGACCGTGATGGTCGAGAAGCTCCCGCGCGGCGACGAGGTCGTCAACGCGTTTCGCAAGCTGGAGCGCCACCTCGGCCGCAAGGCCACGCACACGATGCCGATCGAGATCGGGGGCCTGAACTCGGTCATCCCGCTCTGCCTGGCCGCGCAGATCGGCGTGCCGGTCATCGACGCCGACATGATGGGCCGGGCGTTCCCGGAGCTGCAGATGTGCATGCCCACGCTGTCGGGGATCTCCGCCGGCCCGATGTCGATCGCCGACGACAAGGGCAACGCGTCGATCATCGACGCGGTCTCCAACCGCTGGACCGAGCGGCTGGCGCGGTCGCAGACCATCGACATGGGCTGCGCGGCGCTGATCGCCCTGTACCCGCTGGCGGCTGACCGGCTGGCCGAGTCCACGATCCCCGGATCGCTGATGCGGGCCGAGGAGGTCGGGCGGCTGCTGCGCGAGACGCAGGAGGCCCACGGCGACCCGATCGGCGCGGTGACCGACTACCTGGACGGCTACCGGCTGTTCAACGGCAAGGTCGTCGACGTGCACCGTCGCACCGAGGCGGGCTTCGCGCGCGCCGTGGTGAAGATCGAGGGGCTGGGGGACGACGAGGGCTCGACCCTGAGCCTGCAGACCCAGAACGAGCACCTGGTCGCCGAGCGCGACGGCGAGGTTCTCGCCTCCGTGCCCGACCTGATCATGGTGCTGGACTCCGAGACCGGGCAGGCGATCACCACCGAGGACCTGCGCTACGGTTTCCGCGTGACGCTGATCTCGGCGCCGTGCGACCCGCGCTGGCGGACGCCGGCCGGGCTGGAGCTGGTCGGACCCCGCTACTTCGGGTACGAGTTCGACTACGTGCCGATCGAGGAGCGGGTCGGAGGCGCGGTGCGATGAGCATGGACGGCGGGCGACTGACCGGCCCCGACGACGTCGTGCGGGTCCTGTCCGATGTCGGCTACCTCGCCGACCGCGCGCTGGCGACCTCCGTCTTCCTCGCCGCCCACCTCGAGCAGCCGCTGCTGCTCGAGGGCGAGGCGGGCGTGGGAAAGACGGAGGTGGCGCGCGCGCTTGCCGGCGCGCTCGACGCGCGCCTGATCCGCCTGCAGTGCCACGAGGGCATCGACCTGCACCACGCCGTCTACGACTGGGACTACGGGCGCCAGCTGCTGGCCATCCGCGCCGCGGAGTCCGGGGCGGAGGCGCGCGAGCTGTACGGGCGCGAGTTCCTCCTGCAGCGGCCGCTGCTGGAGGCGCTCGAGCACGACGGCCCGACGGTGCTGCTGATCGACGAGATCGACCGCGCCGACGACGAGTTCGAGGCGTTCCTGCTCGAGTTCCTGTCGGACTTCGCGATCAGCATCCCCGAGCTGGGCACGGTCACCGCGCGCCGGCGGCCGCTCGTCGTGCTGACCTCCAACCGCACCCGTGAGCTGCACGACGCGCTCAAGCGGCGCTGCCTCTACCACTGGCTCGACTACCCGACGCAGGAGCGCGAGGCGGCGATCGTCCGGGCCCGCCTGCCCGAGGCGCCCGAGGCGGTCGTGCAGCGCGTCTGTGCGGCGGTCTCGCTGCTGCGCGGCGAGGAGCTGTACAAGCTGCCCGGCGTGGGCGAGACGCTCGTGTGGGCCCGCGCGCTGCTCGCGCTGGACGAGGACACCGACCTGCAGGAGACCCTCGGGGTGGCGCTGAAGGTCCGCGAGGACATCGACCGGGTCGTCGCGACCGGCGTCCTCGCCGATGCCTGACCTGTCCGCGGCGGTCGTCGGGCGGATCGGCGCGCTGGCGCGCGAGCTGCGCGCGCGCGGCGTGCGCATCGGGGTCGGCGAGCTGCTGACCGCACAGAGCGCGCTGGCCGCGGTCGACGCGTCCTCGCGCGAGGACGCGTTCTACGCGCTGCGGACCACGCTGTGCTCGGCGAGCGCCGACCTGGCCGTCTTCCCCGAGGCCTACGCCGCCGTCTTCGGCATCGCGGCGCCGGGGGAGGGCGAGGCCGCGCCCACCGAGACGGTCGAGGAGGAGCAGCCGGCCCCCCACGCCGCGGTCCCCGACAGCTCCGGCGGGGAGGCCGAGGACGACGACGAGCCGGCGCCGGCAGCTTGGAGCGACGCCGAGATCCTGCGCCGCAAGGACTTCGCCGAGTACACCGACGCGGACCGCCTCGCCGCGCGGCGGCTGATCGCGCGGCTGGCCCAGCGCATGCCGCAGCGGCGCTCGCGGCGCATGAGGCCGGTCCGCGGCCGCGGGACCACGCCCGACGTGCGCGCGACGGTGCGCTCCTCCCTGCGCCACGGCGGTGAGCTGGTGCACCGGCGCTGGCGCGGACCGAGCCAGCGCCCGCGGCGGCTGGTGCTCGTCTGCGACGTGTCGGGCTCGATGGCGCCCCACGCGCGCATGCTGCTGACCTACGTCCAGGCCGCCGTGGCCGCCCACGGGCGCGTGGAGGCGTTCGCGTTCGGCACGCGCCTGACGCGCCTGACCATGGAGCTGGCGGGGCGCGACCCCGAGGCCGCGATCGAACGGGCCACCACCCAGCTGGAGGACTGGTCGGGCGGGACGCGGATCGGCGCCGCGCTGGGGGAGCTGAACCGCGTCCACGGCCGGCGGATCGGACGCGGCGCGATCGTCGTCGTGCTGTCGGACGGCTGGGATCGCGGCGACCCCGACGAGCTGGCCGCGGAGATGGCACGGCTGCAGCGCAGCGCGCATCGCGTGCTGTGGTGCAACCCGCTGGCGGCGCACCCCGACTACGAGCCGCTGACGCGCGGCATGCAGGCCGCGCTGCCCAGCGTCGACCGGCTGCTGGCGGGCAACTCGATCGCCTCGCTGGAGGAGCTGGCGGCGCTGCTGGAAGAGGGCTTCGCGACAGCCGTCGCGACGCGCTAGCCCAGCGCGCGACAACCGAGGGCCCCCGCGGAGGCGCCGGCGGCGTACCGTCGTGCCCATGTCTACCCCCAGCGCCGGCCTCCTGGACGACCACCATGACCACGAGCAGGTGCTCATCGTGCGCGATGACGCCTCCGGCATGCTCGCCGTGATCGGCGTCCACTCGACCGCTCTGGGGCCGGCCGTCGGTGGCCTGCGCTTCCAGCGCTACCCGTCGCTGTCGGCGGCGGCGGTCGACGCGATGCGCCTGTCACGGGCGATGACGCTGAAGAACTCGGCTGCCGGCCTGAACCTGGGCGGCGGCAAGGCCGTCCTCGTGGAGACCGGCGGCCCCGGTACGCGCGAGGAGCAGCTGCTGGCCTTCGCCCGCGCGATCAACACGCTGCAGGGCAGCTACATCACGGCCGAGGACATCGGCACGACGCCGGCCGACATGGACCTGCTCGCCACCGAGACCGAGTGGGTCATGGGCCGCACGCCGGAGAACGGCGGCTACGGCGACCCCTCGGGCCCGACCGCGCGCACCGTCCTGGGCGGGATCAAGGAGGGCGCGCGCCAGCGCTGGGGCTCGACCGACCTCACGGGCCGCAGCGTCGCCATCGTCGGCATCGGCAAGGTCGGGGCGATCCTGGCCGAGCTGCTCGTCGCCGAGGGCGCGACGCTCCAGCTGGCCGACTCGCGTCCGGAGCGCGTCGAGGCCTGCGTGCAGCGGGTCGGCGGCCAGGCCGGCAGCGTCGACGACGTGCTGCGCGCACAGGTCGACGTGCTGGCACCCTGCGCGATCGGCGAGATGATCGACGTCTCGACGGTGCCCGAGCTGCGCTGCGAGGTCATCGCCGGAGCGGCGAACAACCCGCTGCTGGACGACGCGACGGCCGAGGCGCTGGCCGCGCGCGACGTCCTCTTCGTGCCCGACTTCCTGGCCAACTGCGGCGGCATGATCCAGATCGGCGCCGAGTTCTCCGGCGGCGGCGCCGCCGAGGTCGACGAATCCGTGGATCGCGCGGCCGCCCGCCTGCGCGACGTGCTCGACCAGGCGGCGGCCGAGAAGCGGGTTCCGCTGTTCGTCGCGCGCGAGCTCGCCATGGAGCGGGTACGCGCCGCGTCCGGCGGCGCGACGGCCTCCGCACGCGCCTGAGGCGCCCTTCGCACGAGGGTCTGGGGCTGAGAGCACAAATCAGCCCAGATCCTTGTGCGAAACGTGGATGACCCCAGCCCTGCTCCGGCAGATAATCGACGCCTTCACCACCCGTCGTGTCTTGCCACCTGTAGAGAGGGAGAAAGAGCATGGGAAGTCGACGTACCGCGATGCTCGCGGTCGGCGCTTTTTTCGCCGTTTCGGGGCTCGCCGCTTGCGGCAGCAGCTCGGATAGTCCGACCACCGCATCGGGCTCGTCGACGTCTTCGACGGCCGCCGCGGACAAGGGGCCGATCACGATCGGCGTCGCCAGCGGCACCACCGGCCCGATCAGCTTCTTCGATGCTCCCGCGCTGGAAGGCGCGAAGCTCGCCGTCGCCGACATCAACGCCAAGGGCGGCGTCGATGGCCGGCAGCTCAAGATCGTGACCGCCGACCACAAGTCGGACACCACGCAGATCGTTCCCGCGGCGCTGAAGGTCCTCGAAAGTGGGGCCGACGTGGTCCTGGGCTCCTGCGACTACGACTTCGCCAACCCCGCCGCTCGTACTGCGCAGGCCAAGGGCAAGCTCGCCCTGGCGTGTGCCGGCAGCCCGGTCTTCGGCAAGCAGGGCGTCGGTCCGCTGGCGTTCAACGCCTACGCCGGCACGCCGACCGAGGGTGCGGTCATGGCCCAGTTCGCGATGGACAAGGGCTGGAAGACGGCCTACGCGCTCGAGGACCAGGGGCTGGAGTACTCCAAGACCACCTGCAAGTACTTCCGCGAGGCCTATGAGGCCCTCGGCGGCAAGATCGTCGGCTATGACGTCTTCAAGAACGACGATCCGTCGATCGCCTCGCAGGTGACGAAGCTGAAGAACGCCAAGCCGTCCTTCGTCGCGCTCTGCTCCTACACCCCGGGTGGTGCGTCTGCCGTCAAGCAGATCCGCGATGCCGGCGTCGACGCGCCGATCATCGGCGGCGGTGCCTTCGACGGCACCTACTGGCTCAAGGGCATCCCGAACCTGAAGGACTTCTACAACCCCTCGTTCGGCACGGTGGGCAACGAGAAGGACCCCGCTCGCGCGAAGATGTTCGCCGACTACAAGACGGCGACCGGCGCCGACCCCGTGAGCGCCACCTACCCGGTGATGGGCTACACGATGGTCGAGCTCGTGGCCGACGCGGTCCAGAAGGCCGGCGGCAAGACCGACGGCAAGTCGCTGCAGACGGCGCTTGAGTCCTTCAAGGACGTCAAGACCATGGGCGGCCTGATGACGTTCACGCCGGACTGCCACGTGGCGCTCGGCCGGCCGCTGCTGATCAACGAGATCAAGAACGGCAAGGACACGCTCGTCACGGAGATCAAGCCGACGGCCGTTCCGAAGTCCCCCTGCTGAGAGACGGTCGGAGTGATGGTTGCCAAGACCGATGAACGGACGCTCGAGGCCAGCGGGATCCGCGTGCAGTTCGAGGGTGTCAAGGCGGTGGATGGGGTCGACCTCCATCTCGGCGCCGGCGAGATCCTCGGGCTGATCGGACCCAACGGTGCGGGCAAGACGACGCTGGTCAACGTGCTCAGCGGCTTCCAGGCTCCGACCGAAGGCAGTGTGACGATGGGCGACCAGCCGGTTACCGGCTGGTCGCCCCAGCGCCTCGCCCGCCACGGCCTCGTCCGCACGTTCCAGGCGGTGCGCCTCTTCGGCCGCCTGACCGTGCTGGAGAACGTCGAGGCCGGCGGCGTGGCGGGCGGGCTGAGCCTGCGCAAGGCCCGCCGGCGCGCGGCCGAGCTGCTGGAGCAGTTCGGCCTGACGGACCGCGCGGATCTCGATGCGGCCAGCCTCCCCCTGGGGGAGGAGCGGCTGCTCGGCGTGGCCCGGGCGATGGCGTCCGGACCGCAGATCCTGTTGCTCGACGAGCCCGCAGCCGGGCTCAACGAGACCGAGGGCGACGAGCTGCTGGCGGCCCTGACCGCCATCCGCGACCGCCACGGCTGCTCGCTGCTGGTCATCGAGCACGACATGCGCTTCATGATGCGGCTGTGCGAGCGCATGCAGGTGCTCGACGCGGGACGGACGATCAGCATCGGCACGCCCGAGCACGTCCGCACCGATCCGGCCGTCCTCACGGCATACCTGGGTACCGGACGCGAGGTTCGCGATGCTGAAGGTTGAGAACCTGGAGGTCCGCTACGGGCGGCTTGCCGCGGTGCGGAACGTCTCCTTCGAGGTCGGCAAGGGCGAGTTCGTCGGGCTCATCGGCCCCAACGGCGCCGGCAAGACGTCGACGCTGGCCGCCATCACCGGCCTCGTCTCACCGTCGGCCGGCTCGGTGACGTTCGACGGCGAGTCCCTGCTGGGCCGCTCGCCCGAGCAGATCGTCCGGCGCGGCGTCTCGCTGATCCCCGAGGGGCGGCAGATCTTCGGCACGCTCACGGTGGCCGAGAACCTGTCGCTCGGCTCCACCGCGCGCAGCGACCGCAGCACGCTCGCCGATGACCTCGAGCGCGAGCTCGAGCGCTTCCCGATCCTGCGCACCTACTACGACACACCCGCGGGCCGGCTCTCGGGCGGCGAGCAGCAGCAGCTGGCCATCGCCCGCGCCCTGCTCGGACAACCGCGGATGCTGCTGCTGGACGAGCCCTCACTGGGCCTCGCACCGCTGATGATCGACGCGGTCTTCGAGGTCCTCACCCACCTGCGCGACGAGGGGGTGACGATCGTGCTGGTCGAGCAGAACGCGGCGCGCACGATCGAGGTCGCCGACCGCTGCTACGTGCTGCGCAGCGGCGAGGTCGCGCTGACCGGCTCCAGTGACGAGATCCTGGCAACGGCGGACGTCGCCGCCGCGTACTTGGGAGGCTAGATGGCCAACGTCATCCAGAACATCATCGACGCGCTCGCGCTCGGGAGCCTCTACGCGCTCTTCGCGCTGGGCGTGGCACTCATCTTCGGCATCATGCGCCTGGTCAACTTCGCCCATGGCGAGCTGATCATGGTCGGCGCCTACACCGTCGTGCTGGTCGGCGACGTCCCGTTCGTCGTGAAGGTGGCGGCGACGCTGGTCGTCGCGATCGCCGCGGCGCTGCTGATGGAGCGGGTGGCCATGCGGCCGGTCCGCGACTCCAGCCCGGCGACGCTGCTGATCACGTCGTTCGCGGTCAGCTACCTGCTGCAGAACCTGGCGATCACGATCTTCGGCTCTGTGCCGAAGTCGGGTCAGGTCTCGTCCTTCCTGAGCGAGTCGTTCAACATCGGCTCGGTCTCCATCTCCAAGCTCGACGTGGCCACCGTGGTGGTCACGCTGGCGCTGATGGCGGGGCTGGCGCTGTTCCTGGCGCGAACGCCGATGGGCGTGCAGATGCGCGCCGCGGCGGAGAACTTCCGTATGGCGCGCCTGCTCGGCGTGCGCGCCAACCGGGTGATCGCGATGGCATTCGGCATCTCCGGCCTGCTGGCCGGGATCTCGGCCATCTTCCTGGTCGCCCAGACCGGCACGGTCAGCCCGGTGGTCGGGCTGTCGCCGGTGCTGTTCGCCTTCATGGCCACCGTGCTCGGCGGCCTCGGCTCGCTCTACGGCGCGGTGATCGGCGGCTTCCTGCTCGGCGCCGCCAGCGTCGCGCTGCAGGCGCTGCTGCCGCTGGGGATCCGCGGGTACCGCGATGCCTTCCTCTTCGGAGCCGTCCTGGCCGTGCTCGTCCTTCGACCCCAGGGGCTGTTCGTGCCCCGTACCGCGGTGGCGCGTATCTGATGAACGACTCGTCGCCCAAGAAGCTCGTCGCCTCCGTCTGGCCGGTGGCCATCCTCTGTGTACTCGTCGTCGTGGCGGGGCTGCTCGGCTCGCTCGGGCCGGGCTCGCTGGACCAGACCGCGCTCGTCGGTGTCGTCACGGTCGTGCTCACCGTCGGCGTGTACTCGTTCGTCGGGACGTCCGGCGTGATCTCGCTCGGCCACATGAGCTTCATGGCCGTCGGCGGCTACACCGCCGCGATCCTCAGCCTCGATCCCGCGATCAAGCCGTTCCAGCTCCCGGGGCTGCCCGACTTCCTGATGTCGGCGCACCTGGGGGTCATCCCGGCCACGCTCGCCGGCGGCGTCGTCGCGGCGATCGTGGCGCTGATCATCTCCCCGCCGCTGATGCGGATGTCGGGGCTGACCGCCGGCCTGGCCACGGTCTCGCTGCTCGTCATCGTCCGGGTCCTGGCGCAGAACGCCCAGGGCATCACGGGCGGGTCGGCCGGCCTGGCCGGCATCCCCACCGGCGCGACGATGACCGTCGTGCTCGTGTTCGCCGTCCTGGCCATCGTCGTCGTCGCCGTCTTCCAGGGATCGGCGCTGGGCCTGCGCCTGCGCTCGTCGCGCGAGGACGAGGTGGCGGCGCGGTCGCTGGGCATCAGCGTCGTCCGGGAGCGCACCGCCGGCTGGGTGCTCAGCGGCTTCCTCGTCGGGATCGGCGGAGCGCTGTTCGTGCAGGTCACCGGTACGTCGACGCCCGACCAGTTCTACCTCTCGATCACCTTCCTGGTCATCGCGATGCTCGTGGTCGGCGGGACCAACTCGCTGGCCGGCGCCGTCGTCGGCGCTGTGGTGATCGCCGTGGCCCAGGAGCTCCTGCGTCGCGTCGAGGGCGGCCTGAACCTGGGCGCCTTCCACCTCCCCGGGCGTCCCGGGCTCGCGGCGGTCGGTCTGGCCCTCGTGATGCTCCTCGTCCTCGCGCGCCGTCCGGCGGGCATCACCCGCGGACGGGAGATCCCGCTTCCGCGCTGGCTGCGCGACCGCTCGACGCGGAACCAGGGGGGAGGCGACCCGCCGCCCGCCCCGGTGGTGGAGGCGCCGGTGGGCGCGTCTTGACATGACGCGTCGGGTGACTTTTTCGCGCAATGTGACGCTTTCGTTGTCGCGTACGTGTGTGTCGCATTGCAAGTACTGCGCTTTTCAGACGCATCAGCCGCATTTGCATGCTCCGGCGTATGTGGAGCAGATGAT
>JAOPZL010000352.1 GCA_025964175.1 Solirubrobacterales bacterium | reverse complement strand
CCGGCCGGCGCCTCCCCCACGTCACCCGGTGACAGCTTCGCCTTCACCGCGGACGCAGATGCGGTCGCGGGGCCAGCGCCGGCGGCCGCGATGCCGACGGCAGGCGGCGCTCCCCGGGTCCCGACCTGCCGCCGGATGCCGCGCCTGACCGGCCACACGCTCGCTCAGGCCCGGCGGACGCTCGCGCGCGCCGACTGCTCGGTGCACGTCAAGGTCACGGGTCGGGGCGCCCGCCGCGGCCACCGCACGATCACCAGCCAGACGCCGAAGGCCGGCAGGTCGCTGTACGCCGGGGACCGCACCCCAACGGTGCGCTTCGGCTGACGCGCCGCGAACAGCCCCGCATGAGGGACCGTCGATGCCCGGCCCGTCAGACGGGCTCGAGGACGACGAGGGTGTACTCGTCTCCGTGACCGGATCCCGCTCTCATCTCGGTGACCGATCCGCTCTCATCTCGATGACCGCCGACACTCGTGTGACGCGACGATCAACTGCACCTAGAACGACAGTGACGTTGGGCTGGGTTGCGACACCAGTCTGGACTGAATCGCGACAGTGAACTTGGACTGGGGCCGGCGCGCGCCGCGCGTACAGGCGCTTCTGGCGATGTCCGAGCCATGGCCAGCCACGGCTTGTGGCCACCGGCGAACGCCGTCCATCGCTAGTGAGGACCCGGCTCAGCCGGGTCCTCGTTTTGGGCGACCCGCTTTCGTGTTTCCATAATCCAACAGTGGTGGAGTCAGCCCCGGGCCGGGCTACCGTCCGAAATGCCGTCTAACTTCACGCGCAGCGGTCGTCCTCGGCACCCGCGAGGACGTGACCGTCCACCAGCAGTACATGGCGAGCGTCAGGACGGCGATCGACACCGTCGACCCCACGCCGTACTTCGTCAAGTATGGCGAGAACGTCTGGGCCGCCGTGCGCGGCCTGCTCGACGCGACGACGGCGGCCGCCGCGGCGCCGGTCATCGAGAAGTACACCGGCGTGCTCGCGGCGGCCGACGTCTTCACCGCCAGCACCACGTTCTGGGTCATGGAGTCGATCCGGCTCGACCTCGGCTACGGCTCGCAGGTGCATCCGTGAATGTCGAGCGTCGACCTGCCGAGCATCGGCAAGGGGCTCGACTTCTGGAGGAGGACCTGGTATCCCAGCCATTCGGACTCCGTCGGCCCGGCGACCGTACGGGCAGAGAGGACGCGTGACATGTCTGCGGCAGATCGTTTCAGCGAGCTCAGGCAGCAGGTGAACCAGGCCGAGAGCAACATCAAGGCCGCGGCCTCGGAGGACAGCGCCAAGCTCACCGCCAAGGCCGACGAGGCGCGCAAGGCCGCCGACGAGCACGCCGCCCAGTTCGCCGCCACGGCGCAGGACACGTCCAAGCAGGCCGAAGCTCACTGGAACGAGCTGCAGAGCAGCTGGGATCAGCACACCCAGCGCATCCGGCAGCGCATCGCGGAGAAGAAGGCCGAGCACGACGCCGCGAGCGCCCAACGCGACGCCGAGTGGGCCGAGAATGACGCGGTAAACGCCGTCGACTTCGCTCTGGTGACGGTCCAAGAGGCCGAGTACGCAGTGCTGGATGCGGCCGTGGCCAGGGCGAATGCGGACGCTATGGCCTCCTCCTCCTAGCTCGACCCGGGCCGGCGTGCCCCCCGGCTTTACCGCCTTAGATGGGCGTCAGCGCTTGACCACGCCGCGCGGCGCTGCTGAGGTCTTGGCGTCGTAGGCGTCGACGAGCATGCGCACGGTCTTGTAGCCCTCACGCAGGCGCCGCTCGGTGCTGCCGTGCGGCTCGGGCCCGTCCTCCCGGGTGTAGCGGCCGATCTGGCGCGCGTCGCTCAAGCCGGCGATCGCGGCCGCGATGCGCTGGCCGAGAGTCTCCAAGACTGGATTACGCAGCCGTTCTGGTCCCGAAACCGCACGGACGCCGTTCTGTCCCCCCCGGCGCAGCCACGGCTACCGATGCACGATCCGCCGCAGCACGGCCAAGGCCCACAGCTGGGTGTGCGTCAAGCGCCACACCGCGAGCTCGGACCGGACGATCGGGTGGACGGTGCTGACGATCTGAGGCCGGACTCAGGTTCGCGGCCCCACCGTGAGCACTCGCCGGCGCCGGTTCCAGTGGACCGCGATCCAGGATCCGAGGATGAGCAGCAGGGCGATGATCGCGGCACCGATCACAACCAGGGCGTCGTGTGACGAGGAGGGCGCTGCGCTGACCGCTGGGAACGTGATCGATGCTCGGCTGCCGCGATCGACGAACCCGCTGTGCAGGCTGACCCGTGCGTCCCAAGGGCCGGCGGGGAGCTGCCGATCGAGGACGATCGTGACGGGCTCGGTATCGCCGATCCCCAGCGTCACTCCGAGGGAGGCGGGGAACGGTCCGGCGCTGAGCCCGCCCGGGCCCCCCGCGAGCCGAAGGGTGCCGTTCATGTCGAGCGCGCGGCCGCCGGTGTTGCGCACGCTCGCGAGCACCATCGGCCGTCCGTCCGACGTGCGTTTGGCGGTCAGCGACTCGATCGCGAAATCGGCGGCCGGCGGTCCCCCGGGCCCGACGGAGAGGTAGATGCGCAGGCCGACGCGGTTGACCTGCGTGATGCCGCCGGTCGGCGAACCCGACCGGGCTTCGGCCCACACGACCCCGTAGCGCTCCCCGGGCGACGCGTCGGCGGGCACGGCGATCGACACCATGGCCGTCCGGTGTCCTCGAGCGGGGATCTTGGACGCGCCGCCGCGGACCGTGGTCCACGTCGAGAGCTCGTTGCGGGCGTGTCCGGAGCCGCCCACGAACGTGCCGTGGGCGATCGTGGCGGCCGTGGGATACACGAGGATCCGATGGCTGGACGCGGTCGAGTTCGTGATGCGAATGCGGCGCTGGATGACCGTGCCGGGAGCGACGTGATCGATGATGTACAGCTGCGCCCGAGGATCGCCGCCCGCCGCTACGGGCGCCTGCAGGAGCTGCAGGCCGATGCCCCCGCCCGCCGCCGCGCTCGGCGCGGCGAGCAGGGCGAACGCAACGACGACGGCGCCGAGCAGGCACGCGAGATCGCCGACGGCTGTGCGTCTCGTCGTCACGTGCCGCCTAGACGACGGAGTGGGTGATCGTGCCGGTGTAGACGCCAGCGGCCTTGCCACCCGCGACGGTGACGTTGATCGTCGGGTTCCAGGTGGCGGAGTTGTCGCCGGTGATCCCCGTGGCGGTGACCGCCGGGGTGACGCCGGTGAGGTCCGGCGGATCGTTCGCCGTGTACGTGGCCGTGCCGACCTTGGTGATCGGTCCCGCGACATAGCCAACCAACGCGGCGCCGATGGTGGGGCCGGAGGGCGGGGTGAACGCCGTCGAGATGACGCTGACCACCCAGCCGGAGCCCGCGGCCGCCGAACGTGCGTCTTCGACCTGCACCTGGCCCAGCGAGCCGCTGATCGTCCCGCTCTGGACGGTGTTCACGTGCGTACCCAGGTTCCCAGCATCGGGCGGCACCGTGATCGACAGGCCTCCGCCCGTGATCGTGACGGTCGCGGCCGTGGGCGCCGCCCAGGCGGGCGCGGCCCCGCCCACAGCGAGCACTCCGCCGACGACGAGCGCCGACATGGTGCATCCACTCTTGATCCGCATGGGTGTTCCTCTTTCGGTTTGGCTGGAGGAGCCGTCCTGGGCGTATCGACACGTGCCTCCCCTGCCGCATGGGCCGATCGGGTCACGTGATCAGCCCGCTGCGGATCGCCTGGGCGACGGCCTCCGTGCGATGGGCGACGCCGAGACGGGCGTAGGTGTCCTCGAGGTGGCGTTTCACGGTCGACGGGCTGATGCCCATCTCGATCGCGATGTCCGCGGTGCTGCGGCCGCTGGCGGCGAGCCGCAGGATCCCGAGCTCGCACGGTGTCAGGACCGCCGGCTTCAGGTCACAGCGCCGGCGGGCCAGGAAGTACCCCACCGCGTGCCCGATGCCGTGCAGTGTCGACAGCAGGTGCTCGGACGGTTCGACGCGATCGACCGAGAGGAACTCGAGGATCGCGAGCGTCTCGTCGGCGTCGACGGCGGGGAGGGCGATCGCCCCGGTGATTCCCGCCGCGCGCATCGCCACGTCCCGCGCCGGCGGTGCGACGAGCGATGGGTGATTGCGGATGACGGGCTCGCGCCCCATCCATGCGCGCCCCAGCAGGGATACTCCGCGGCCCGGATGCCACGCGCGCGTGGCCGTCTCGAGTGCGGCCTGCGAGCCATCGTGCCAGACCAGACGCGCGGTCAGGTATCGCGGCCCGGGCGTCCAGAGCGTGCCGAACGGGACGTCGATCGCCGACGCGAGCCCCGCCAGCAGCCTCTCGCCGCCGCTGGCGAAGTCCTCCCAGTGCTCCAGCGCCGTCGAGACCGCGACGTGGGCGGCGAGACCCAGGGCGAGCCCGCGTTGCGAGGTCACATCCTGGACCGCACCGGAGAGGCGAGCCGAATCGTCACCGGGAGGATCGCGCTGTCCGACGGTCGCACGCAGATGGCGCACCACCCCGCGGGCGGAGACGATCCGATACTCCAACGCCGAGACCTGCCCGGCGACCATGCGGGTCAGCGTGGTCTCGAACTGCGCGTGATCGGCGGGGTGCACCCGCGTGCGCACGTAGTCGAGCGACGGGCGCGTCGCATTCGGCGTCAATCCGAACAGGCGGAACAGGTTGTCCGACCAGCGCAGCTCGGCGGTCTGCGGAGACCATTCCCAGCTGCCGATGCTGCCAGCCTGCTCGGTGTGATCCAGGAGCGCCAACCGTCGCGACTGGGGGTCGCCTGCGCGCATGGTTCATCCAATCTCCCGCGCTCTGCGTGAGGAACGCCGGGCAGAGCACGAAATGAGAAACCCGGCGCGACTGACCGATGAACCCTCCGCCCGATGCGCCGCATCGCCGAATCCGGTGTACTCGCTGACACGAGAAAGGCCCGCTTTCATGTGCTGGTTCGGCGACCAAAGCGGGCCCACGGCCCCCGCTGAATGCGTCGCGCTTGAACCCGCCGAAGGGGGTCGGTTTCAACCGGCCCCGGAGGGTCACATTTCAAGCGGCCTTGACAGCCGTGTCGAACCACGCATCGCCGGTGGCCAGGTAGGCCGCGAGGTCATAGCTGGAGGCATAGGAGTCGGGCTCGAGGAGATGCCCTCGCTTGAGCAGGCTCAGTGGCGACGCCGCAGCACCGCGAGGGCCTCGATCGGGTAGCGCGGAGCCCTGTAAAGGGCTTCTGTCAAGGGCCATCGAGGACTCCCCATGGGCGGCCGTCGGTTCTCCCCGGTATCGCGTTCGGGTCGCACCCGCTGCGACCCGCACCCGAGATGAGCAGACCAGCGAACGCCGGTGATCAATTGCCCTGCACCATCAACACATTCGCGGCGTGCATCACAGGACGATCGCCGGTAGGACAGTTCGCGGTCGGTACCAAGCCGCTGTCTAGCGCGGTTTCCATCGTCCGCCTGTCGCGGGGGCTATCGCCTCTTCGGCAGGTAGCGCACGCGTTGCCCGTCGTCGCGGTGCGACGACGGACCGGTAGAGTCGGCTGTCTTGGGTCCTGTCGTCCGTCTTCGAACAAGCGTCGTACTGCTCGTGGCCGCCATCGCGGCCATGGTCGCCGCGGACCAGGCCTTTGCGGCGGGCACGCTGATCCCGACCAAGGCGAACGCCTCCGTCATCGCCGGCGCCGACCAGGCGTTCGTCGGTCCGCAGCTGACCGATACCGGCGCGGCCTGGATCGTCGCGCCCCGCCGCGGCCAATCGTCGCTGCAGCTGTGGCGCGGCTCGGGGCCGGCGGCGCAGCTGTCCGCGGTCGGCTCGTCGTCGTTCGTGGCGCTCGCCGCATCCGGATCGCGCGTCGCCTATCAGCGCGTGTGGGCCGGCTGTGCGAGACCGGGTTGCTCGCGGCCTGGTCTGCTCGCCGACGAGGTGCAGCTCGGGTCGACGACGGAGCCGCCGACCCGCTTCTCGGGTTGCGACACCGCGGCCGGCGTTCGCTGCGATCCAGGCGCGCCGGGCTTCCAGCCGCGGATCGCGCTCACGCCTGACGCGCTGGTGGTCACCAAGGTCCTGCCGACGGTCACGCACACGCTTGTCACCAACTTCGACGCCGGCCTGATGCCGACCACTGTCGAGCTGCCGACGGGACCGTACTTCGCGGCCGCCGGGCGCTACGTGGCCGCCGCTCCCGGGCTCGGGCCCATCACGGTCTTCGATCGCCTCACCGGCGCCGCGCTCTACCAGGTCGCGGGCGAGCCGTCGCTCATGGACGTCCAGGCCGATGGCACGATCGCCTTCGCCGACGGCGCGGGTCGCGTGGCCTGGGCCTCGATCGCGGCGCCCACGCCGCATCTGCTGACCACGCTGCCGCAGCCACAGTCGCGTGCCGACGGCACCCTCAGCCTGCACATCGCCGACGACAAGGTGCTGATCATCGGTGCCCGCAGCGGCACGGTCACCGCGAACCTCCAGCCGCTGAACGGTCCCGCTCGTGTCCTCCCGTCGCTCATCGGGGCGCTCAGCTACACCGATGTCGACTTCGACGGGACCCGGATGACCTGGGCGACGCAGCCATGCTCGGTCATCTCGGTCGCCGTGTGGGACGTGGACGACGCCGCCGCCTTCCCCACGCCGCCGCGCCGCTGCTTCGCGCCTCCTGTGTTGTCCGTGGGGCGTGTCCGTGCCGACGGCCGCCTTGTCGTTCAGCTGACCTGCCCGTCGGGGCCGAGGATGGGCTGCGAAGGCACGGTGCGCGGTACCTTCGGTGGCGGGCTGGCCTGGGCCCCCGTGGCCTACAAGGTGCCGCCGTTCACGATCCGCGGGGTGACCGTCCAGCTCACGCGCGCGGCGCGCGCGGAGCTGCACCGGACGCGGGTCCTGCACGCAGTCGGACGTGTCGACGCGTCGTCGCCAGCGGGGCTTCCGACCGTGAACGCGGCCCGGCAGGTCGCGGTGCGCCCCGCCCGCTGAGCGCGCCCGGCACGGTCAGGCGATCATGCTCGAGCCGCGCTGAGCTCGGCCACCGGACCGCGATCGCCTGCGGTCCTCGGCGTGATTCGCACGGTTCGTCAGGGTGTTTGTTGCGACCGCCGCGCGGCCTCGAGCTGCGCCGGTTGCGGTTACCGCGTTGCGATGGCCAGTGCCGCCGGGATGGCGTCCTCGCCGGCCGGCAGGCCCTTCTCGTTCTAGTACGGCCCGTACGGGGTCCCCACACCGGCGTGCCCGTCGCCTGCCGCCAGCTATCGGCCAGCGAGCCCGCGTCCACCACGCTGTACCCGATGGATTCGATGAACTCGGGCTGTGCCGCCTGCGGCCGTCATCCGTGCTTATCGAGGCCGCGCCTGACTGGATCTGCGGTCTGCCGGCCCATCGTTGGGTTCCATGATCCAACGCGCCGGTTTCAACGGCACCCGATACGTCGCTGACCGATCGAGCTCAACGCTCGATGCGGTAGCGGATGTGCGTGGCGTGGGGCGAGTGCAGAACCTCCACGGGTACCAAGCGCGGGTCGCCGACGTCGTCGAACAGGCGCTCGCCCGTGCCGAGCAGCACCGGGGCGATGTCGAGGACGAGCTCGTCGATGACTCCGGCGGACAGCGCCTGGCGCACCGTCGAGGCGCCGCCGGCGATGTC
>JAOPZL010000051.1 GCA_025964175.1 Solirubrobacterales bacterium | reverse complement strand
GGCGAGGGCGGCGAGCACGGTGTAGGGATCGCCGTCGAGCTCGAGCACCGAGGAGAGCGCGGGCTCGGTCCTCCAGCCGCGACGTGCGCGCAGCTCGCGCACCTGCGTGGCCAGCCCCGATCCAGCCGCCTCGACGAGCCGCCGGTGGGCGACCGCGTGGCGGTAGGCGACCTGCGCCTCGACGGGCCGGGCCTCGCCGACGAGCTCGACGTGCAGCTCGGCGCCGTCGAACGCGACGACCGTGCGCTCGCCGGTCGTCCAGTGCGCGAAGCCCGGACGGTCCCCGAAGGCGGCCGTGGCGGCCTCCAGGAAGCCGGGCTCGCGCAGGTCGCAGATGATGTCGAGATCGCTGCTGTCAGACCCGAGGCCGCTGGCCAGCGAGCTGACCACGATCGGATCGAACGCCGCCAGCCGCTGCCCCAGCCCCAGCGCCGCGAACTCGCGCGCCACCCGCTGCGGGCCGTCGCCGACGCCGGTCAGCGGCGGGAGGTGGCGCAGATCGAGGAGCGCGGTGGCCATCCCGGCGAGCATAGGTCGTCGCGGCCGGATGTCATGGGAGGCGCTGCAGCGTGGCGGGGGTGGCCCCGACCTTCACGTCGCCGATGGAGTCGAAGTGGGCGATGAGCTCACCGGTGAGCCGGCCGACGGAGGTCTCGCCGGCCAGGCCGTCCTTCTGGGTGGCGGCGCTCGTGCTGCCCGCGTAGGTGACGCTGCCGCTCAGCAGCGAGCCCGTCGGCGTGACCGTCGCGGTGCTCAGGTCGGTCGCCGCGTCGAGCCTGCCGGCGACCGTGATGACGTGGACGATGCTGGCGCCGCCTCGCCGCGTGGTGGACAGGACGCTCGCCGTCGTCGCGTCGGCCTCGAGGTACGTGTCGCCGATGGCGGCGGTGAGCGTCGCGGCGCCCGGAGCGGTCTTCGGCGCGCGCTGCTCGTCGCAGCCGGTGCCCGAGACCGGCAGCACCGCTCCCGGGAGGTGGTGGGCGCGGATCGTGTGGAAGTACGTCGAGTCGGCGACGAGGCGGACGCTGCCGTTCCACGTCCCCTGGCGGATCGCGTGGCCCTTGCAGCCGGCCGGCAGCGTCGTGTCGCGGCCGGTCTTCAGCTTGAGGTCCACCGAGCCGAGCGATCCGAGGTTCGCGCGGATCCGTCCGTCGGTGACCTCGACGCTGCGCGTGAACGTGTAGATGTGCTGCTGCGTCGAGGTCCCGCGGTCGCGCTCCAGCGCGATCGTGAGGCTCTTCTCGCCCGCGATGCCCAGGACGCTCATCTGGTAGCCGTGCACGGGCACCGGGCCGATGATCACGGCGTGCTGGGCCGCCTGCGCGGCGGCCGGGACGGCGACGACGGCCATGGTGGCGGCGGCCAGCGTGGCGGCCGTGGAGATCGAGTGCTTCATCAGGGGACGACCTTCGTTGAGGGAGTGCTGATCGCGACGGCGCGAAGCATCGCGGCTGTATCGGCGGCGGTCCCGCGCAGCGGCTACTCGGCCTGGCGGCCCAGCGACGCGACGAAGCGCTCGATGACGCGGCGGGTCTCGTCGGCGAGCCCGCCGTCGACCTCGACGAGGAGCGTCATCGGGCCGCGGTCGCGGGCCCACGTGCGGACGGGCTGGCTGAACGAGGGCGCCAGCCAGACCAACGGCAGCGATGCCGCGTGCGCCATCACCGTCTGGTCCTGCAGTTCCGGGCTGCTCTCGCTGCGGATGACCGAGACCGCCTCGGTGCCGAGCGCGTGAGCGACGCCGCTGACGCCGTCCAGGCCCGACGCATCGGCCAGCAGCGCGACATGACCGTCGTGCAGCATCTCGATCGCCCATCCGGCGGGGGCGCCTTCGAGGGCGGCGGGGACGCAGACGAAGCGGAACAGCGGCGCGGGGACGGGCACGGTGGGAAAGCTAGCGGCTCGATCGCCTCCGCCGCGAACCGCGGCCCCCCGCTCGACGGGGTTCAGCCGCCCACGCGGTAGCCGGCCACCGATGGCCAGCGCACGGTGAGCACCACCGAGGCCTCGTCGGCCCGCCAGGAGTGGTCGACGCCCGGACCCCAGACGATGTAGTCGCCCTGGCGCTCCAGCAGCACGCTGCGATGGCGCAGCTCGACCCGGAAGCGCCCGCTGATGAGGACCAGCAGCGCCGTGCGGCGCTCACCGGTGGCCCACTCGGCCCGCTCTTCGCCGGCCTCGTGCACGCCCCACTTGATCTCGACCGCCTCGCTGTGGCGGGCCTCGCCGGGCGCCTTGAAGTGCCCGAGCAGCCAACCCGCGTCCAGCGCCCCGTCACGGGCCGCGTTGCCCACGTACACGCCATCGTCCATCGGCCGCACGGTAGGTCAGACGACACGTCGGTGGTCCCGCCGCAATCGCGGGTAGAGTCCCGATTCGTCGAGCGACGAGCGGACGCCTGATCGATCCTGGCGGCGCGGTGTCATGCCCCCGAGCCGGATGGGCGATACCGGGCCTGCTCAGGCACGCGACCACGGATGGACGCGCACCCCCACACCTCTCAGGAGAGACCCCCGATGACCGTCATGCCCATGCTGTTCACGCGCCGTGCCGCCGCCTTCCTCGCGCTGGCCGCCATCGCCGCCACGTTCCTGTTGGCTGGAGTCGCCGCCGCGAAGACGAGCTACCCCAGCTCCGTCCGCAACGCGTTCAACAAGTCGTGCGTCAAGGCCGCGCAGGCCTCGGGCAACGTCAGCAAGAAGGACGCCGTCGCCTACTGCAGCGCCGCCCTGGTCTGCATCGAGGGCAAGCTGACGCTCAAGCAGTTCGTGAAGATCTCGACCAACGACCCGATCGTGAAGAAGTGCGAGAAGACCGCCGCCAAGAAGGTCTTCTCCTAGCCGCAGCAGCTTCGGATACGGAGCGTCGGATCGGCGCGGCCGCGATGCTGCGGCCATGTCCGTCCGGCGCATCCCCGAGCGTCAGGCCGGCGCCGCGACCGCAGACTGCGGTTCGGCAGCGGACGCAGGCGGCCCGGCCGCCGCGGCGCGGACGTCGTCGCTGGAGCGGCTGAAGCGGATGCCCTCGTCCTGCACCCTCCCGCGGCGCAGCAGCAGCACGTCGCGGGGGTAGTTCTGGTTCAGGCGCCACGGGGTCCGGGCGCCCTGGCGCGGGAGCTGGTCCAGCGAGCGCAGGATGTAGCCGGCGGCGAGGTCGAGGAACGGCTCGGTCGGCTCGGAGGGGTCCGGGGCGAGCGGCATCGCGATGTCGTTCCCGGTCGCGTCGAGGTGGGCGAGCAGGCGGCAGACGTACTCGGAGACGAGATCGCACTTCAGGGTCCACGAGGCGTTCGTGTAGCCGAGCATCAGCGCGTAGTTCGGCACCCCGCTGATCATCATGCCCTTGTAGCCGACGGTCTCGTGGATCGCGACCTCCTCGCCGTCGACGGCGAGCGAGATGCCGCCCAGCGCGAGCACGTTCAGGCCGGTCGCGGTGACGATGACGTCGGCCGGGAGCTCGTCGCCGGAGGACAGCTTGATCCCGGTCTCGGTGAACGTCTCGATGGTGTCGGTGACGATCGAGGCGTGGCCGTGGCGGATCGCCCGGAAGAGGTCGCCGTCGGGGACGAAGCACACGCGCTGGTCCCACGGGTCGTAGCGCGGGTTGAAGTGCGTGTCGACGTCGTATCCCTCGGGCAGCATCCGCGTCGCGCCCTTGCGGATGAGCCGGCGGATCATGCGGGGCGCCCGCTGGCTGAGCGTGTAGAACGCCGTCGTGGCCAGCACGTTCTTCCAGCGCACGATCCCGTAGGCCAGCCGCGCGGGCAGGCGCCGGCGCAGCGCGTCGGCGACCGGGTCGCTCGAGGGCAGCGCCATCACGTAGCTGGGGGAGCGCTGCAGCATCGTCACGTGCTCGGCGGCGTCCGTCATCGCGGGCAGCAGGGTGACGGCGGTGGCGCCGGAGCCGATGACGACGACGCGCTTGCCGGCGTAGTCGAGGTCCTCGGGCCAGTGCTGGGGGTGCACGATCTCACCGGCGAAGCGCTCGCGTCCCTCGAAGTGCGGCGTGTACCCCTCGTCGTAGCGGTAGTAGCCGGTGCAGGTGAGCAGGAACGAGCAGGTCAAGCGCACGCTCTCGCCGGTCTCGGTGCGCCGAGCCTCGACCGTCCAGCGGGCGTCGGGCGTGGACCACTGCGCGCGGACGACCTTCAGCCCGTACCGGATGCGCTGGTCGACGCCGTGCTCGCGCGCGGTCTCGCGGATGTAGTCGAGGATCGACGGGCCGTCGGCGATGGCCTTGGGCTGCGTCCACGGCCGGAACCGGTAGCCGAGCGTGAACATGTCGGAGTCCGAGCGGATGCCGGGATAGCGGAAGAGGTCCCACGTCCCGCCCGACGCGTCGCGCGACTCCAGCAGCGCGAAGCTCTTGCTCGGCAGGTCCATGCGCAGCCGGCAGGCGGCGCCGATGCCCGAGAGCCCGGCACCGACGATGAGGACGTCGAGGTGCTCGGGCGGGGCGGTGGTCGTCGCGGACATGGCGGCACGGTACCAACGCATCGTCGGGCTGGTCAACTGGGTGTCGACAGTGACTCGACACGGTGTTGAGAGCGCCGACGCCGAGGGGTATGGTCTGCGTCGTGTCCGACGTCGCGACCTCGAGCAGCACGCCTTCGCCGCGCAGCCGCCGCGCCGCGCGCGTGACCGGGGACGAGCGCGAGCGCGCGATCCTCACCACGGCCGAGACGCTGCTGGGCGAACGCAGCCTGCACGAGATCTCCGTCGACGACCTGGCGCGCGGAGCGGGCATCTCCCGGCCGACGTTCTACTTCTACTTCGCCTCCAAGGAGGCGGTCCTGCTCGCCCTCATCGACCGCATGGTCGCCGAGGCCCACGAGCGGCGCGGCGACGTCATGGAGCGCTTCGCGCAGGATCCGCGCGGTGTCCTGTACGACGCGACCAAGGCGGTCTACGACACGTTCCGCCACCACCGCGCCGCCACGCTCGCGGCCGCCGACGCGCGCGCGTCGAGCACGGAGATCCGCGAGCTGTGGGAGCGCGTGATGGACCAGTTCGTCGACGAGACGACGCTGGCGATCGAGACCGAGCGCGCGCGGGGCGCGGCGCCGGCGCTGCTGCCCGCCCGCGATCTGGCCACCGCCCTGAACCTCATGAACGAGCGCGTGATGCACGCCGCCGTGGCGCGGTCGGTGCCCGGGGTGGCCGAGGACGACGTCGTGCGGACGCTCGTCGCCATCTGGATCAGCGCCATCTACGGCGCCAACGCCCCGGCATAGGCCGGCGGCACGACAGGAAGAGGGGGACGTAGGGGATGAGCCAGTTCGAGGGTCGGGTCGCCGCGGTGACCGGAGCGGGATCGGGGATCGGCCGGGCGTTGGCGTTGGCGCTCGCCCAGCGCGGGGCGCGCCTGGCGCTGTCCGACGTCGACGAGGCCGGCCTGGCCCAGACCGTCGCCAACGCGCAGCGGCTCGGAGCCGAGGTCCACTCCGAGCGCGTCGACGTCGCCGATCGCGACGCGGTACAGGCGCACGCCGACGGCGTCGTCGCGCGCTTCGGCACGGTCAACCAGATCTACAACAACGCCGGGATCGCCTTCTCCCGCACCGTCCTGGAGAGCGAGTTCACCGACTACGAGCGCGTGTTCGGCGTCAACCTGTGGGGCGTCATCCACGGCACGAAGGCCTTTCTCCCGCACGTCATCGCCTCCGGCGACGGCCACGTCGTCAACATCTCCAGCCTCAACGGGTTCCTGGCCCAGCCGCAGATGAGCCACTACTGCACGTCGAAGTTCGCGGTGCGCGGCTTCACGGAGACGCTGCGCGCCGAGATGCTCGACGGCGGCCATCCGGTGCGCGTGACCGTCGTCCATCCCGGCGGCATCAAGACGAGCATCGCCTCCAACGCCCTGGAGAGCGCGCGCAGGCTCGGCCTCCCCGTGACCGAGGCCGACGAGGCGCGCCGGCGCCTGTACGAGAAGAAGCTGCTGCGCATGCCCGCCGAGCAGGCGGCGGAGATCGTCCTCAAGGGCGTCGAGAAGGACCGTCCGCGGGTGCTCGTCGGCAACGACGCGAAGGTCGTCGACGTCCTCGTCCGCTCCCTGCCGGCCGCGTATCTGCGCGTCGCGGGTGCCCTGAACAAGCGCTTGGGGTAGGCAAGCGCCGCTAGTAGCTGGGCGCGACCGCTCCCGAGTCCGCGAGCGGGGTGCCGGCCGCGTCCAGCGCGCGGACCGCGAGGAAGGCCGGCCTGCCCGCGACGGGGATGCGCGTCTCCAGTCCGCTCCAGGGGACGGGCTTCCCGGTCGGCGTGAGCGCGCCGCCCGACGGGCCGGACAGGACCTGCCAGCTCGAGACCCGCGTGTCGCCGTTCCAGCTCGCGTAGGCCGCCGTCTCCCCGCTCGCGCGCCGGACCGCCACCGCCGGCGGTCGTCCGGGAGCGCCGACCCACGCGTCGCGGTAGGCGCGATAGGTGTCGAAGCCATCGGGCAGCCGGCCGTCGAGGACGAGGCGTCCTGCCGGCGTCAGCTCGGAGAACGCGCCGGTCGCACCCCAGCCGACGAACGTGTCGCCGCCGCCCAGCAGCTGCCCGTTGCCCTGGCTGCCGGCCGACAGGCCGCTGGGGTGGTGGAGCGACCGGACCACGGTCGCCAGCTTTCGCGCGGGATCGAGCGCGAGCGTCACCACCCGTGAGCGCCGGCGCAGCGGCGCTTGGCCGCCGGTTCCGGCGCCGTTGTCGAAGATCCGCACGCGGTCGGGCGTCTCGAACTCCGCGTCGTGCTGCCATGCGGTGCGCGCGCCGGCCGACACGCGGAAGTCGCTGCGCTTCCCGCCCAGGCGCCACAGGATCCTCCCGGTCGAGCCGCCGACCTTGTAGACCGCCCAGGTGTGGCGGGCGCTGATGAGGTAGTTGCCGTCGGCGTCCTTGACGACCGAGTTGAAGTGCAGAGGGTCGTACGTCCTGCGGGAGGACGGCCGCGTGGGCGACTCGTGGCTCTCGCTCAGGGCGATGTGGTCCAGGCCGCTCCACTGAAACCGCAGCCGGCCGCTCGCGACGTCGATCTCCTGGAGGACGCAGTCCAACGTCGGCGCGCTGCGCGGGCCGCCGACGGAGCGCAGGTCGCGACGCCCCTGGCGGTAGCAGAGGATCAGCGCCGTCCCCTGCGGCGTGAGCCGGAACTCGTGCAGGTCGACCTGGCACCCGCGGGCGGCGTGCACGCGCGCGACGGGCCGGTAGGACGCGTTCAGGATCGTCCCCGTCCCGGTCCCGGTGCCGTGGCCGCTGTCGATCCCCCCGCGCCAGTAGGTCAGGACGGGCTGGCCGGCGTAGCTCTGCACCCGCACGTCGGTCGCCGGACGCGTCCCGGGGGAGAACCAGCGGACGCGACCGAGGTCGTCGGCGACCATCGCGCCCTGCTGGGCGACGACCGAGCTCTTCGCTCTGCGCTTGGGCCCGAGGAGGAGGAAGCCCGGCGCCGCCCCGGCGACGTGGGTGCGGATGGTGACGGGAGGTGGGCGCAGGTCGGGTCGCGAGACGAGGGCATCGACGGCGAGGGCGCCCGCGGGGGCGACGGCCAGGCCCGCCACCGCGGCCACCACGACTCCGGCGACGAGCGACGCACCGCGCCGCGGCAGGCTCCTGCGCAGAGGACCGACCACGCTCGGTGTCCTGCCCCCAGGTGATCTCCCGCAACCGCCGCCGCGAGGAACATCGCGCGGCAGCCACCGCGCCCCACCGGGTGTCACGATGTGCGACGTGAACGCGCCGCGCGCCTCCGGATCAGCCGCCCTGCGCGCCGTCGTCCACGGCCGTGTCCAGGGCGTCGGCTTTCGTGACGCGACCGTCGCGCGGGCCCGCGAGCGCGGCGTGAGCGGCTGGGTGCGCAACGGCGACGACGGCACGGTGCAGCTGCACGCGGAGGGTCCGCCGGCGGCGCTGGACGACCTCGTCGCCTTCCTGCACGACGGGCCTCCGGGCGCGCGAGTCGACTCGGTGGACGTGGAGGCGGCGCGCGTCGAGGGCCACGAGCAGTTCGCCGTCCGCGGCGTGAGCGCCGGCGTCTTCGTGGTGCAGGAGCACCAGGCGACGGCCCACCACTACGACCTCCGCCTCGAGGTCGACGGGGTCATGCGCTCGTGGGCGGTCCCCAAGGGCCCGTCGCTCGATCCGGGGGTCAAGCGGCTCGCCGTCCAGGTCGGCGATCACGAGAAGGGCCACAACACGTTCGAGGGAACGCTGGGCGACGGCGGCGTGATCGTCTGGGATCGCGGCACCTACGAGCAGGGCGGGCGCGTGCCCTGGCCCGAGGCGCTGGACCGCGGCCATGCCGTCTTCGCCCTGCACGGCGAGAAGCTGCGCGGCGGGTTCGCCCTGCAGCGCACCGGCGACGGCCCCAAGCCGCAGTGGCTGCTGATCAAGCGCCGCGACGCCGAGGCCCGCCCGGGCTCGGACATCGTCGCGCAGCGGCCGGAGTCCGTCGTCAGCGGCCAGACGCTCGACGAGCTCATCGGCTGAGCCCACCGCGCCCACCGCACGCCCGCCGCACCTCAGGACTTGGGCTTGCCCGGTCCCAGCAGCGGAAGGGCCCAGTCGACGGCGTAGCGCACCGACAGGATCGTGTTGAAGCGCAGCGCGTCGCCCACCGGCGGACCGTCCACGGGCAGGAAGGTCGTGCGTCCCGTGATCGTCACGGGCATGTGGATGACGGTCGGGTCCACCTTGATCGCCCGCTCCTGCGTCCCGGTGGCGATCCAGGTGATGCGCTGGGCGCTCACGGTCGCGGCGTCGGACGGGCGCAGCGTGAAGGAGCTCGCGCCCCCGGCCTGCTCGGCGACCCACGGCGGCGTCTTGAAGCCCATCGAGGCCAGGAACTGGGTGCGCTGGTCTCGGGGGCCGTAGATCGTGATCCTGCCGATGTCGTCGCGGGAGGCCAGCACCATCGTCTGGCCGGCGAACTGGGGCTGCTTGTCGCGGATCACGATGAAGTCGTGCTTGGCGGCCGTGATCGCGGCGTTGGCCATCGGCTTGCGCCCGAGAGCCCGCCCGGCCAGCCGCGTCCTGGTCGCCCATTCGGGCGCGCCGGTCGTCGTGGGGAGGGGCTGCGCCACGACGGGCGCGATCTTCGACAGCTCGCGGTACTGCGCTCGCGTGATGTCGGAGCTCATGGCCAGGATCAGGTCCGGGCGCAGGCGGGAGACCTGCTCGAGGTCGATCCGGGCGGCGTCGCCGACGATCGCCGGCTCCGCGTCGTTCAGCGTCGGCTGCGTCCACGGCCAGGCGGCCGACGGGTAGCCGCCCAACCACTGGCGCACGCCCAGAGGGGTCACGCCGAGCACGACGGCCACGTCCTGGTCGGTCAGTCCCACGGTGACGACGCGGGTGGGCCGCCTGGGCACGACGGTCGTGCCGTAGCGATGCTCGATCGTGACGGGGAACGCGCCCTTGCCCGCTCCGGGGCCGGGCTTGCCGCCGCCTGTGCCTCCGCACGCGGCGAGCAGGATGGACAGGACCACGAGGACGACGGACAGGGCTGGGCGACGCATACGCGTCATCACGCTAGGGGAGTGCGTCACCGTCACCGTGCAACGGCGTGCTGGTGGGCCGCGGCGCGGGTGCTCGAGCCCGCGCGGGCCGCCAGGTACTCGGCGCGCAGCGCGAACGTCTTGTGCATCGAGCGGTCGAAGCCTCCGAGGAACTCGCCGCGGTACGTCACGTCGGTCAGCATCGCGATCGCGTAGTAGAGCCCGGAGAACGACGCGATCGCCGTCGAGACGCGCAGCAGCTGGTCGGTGATGACCGTCTCGTGGCCGAACAGCACGACCGAGCCCACGGCGTCGCCGTGATCGCCCAGCCAGGTGACGATCAGCGAGTCGGGGATGGTCAGCAGGCCGAAGCAGACGAAGAACAGCCCGACGGCGAGGGCGACGACGAGCGTCTGCAGGGAGTAGGAGACGAACATGACCAGGCCGACGTTCAGGCGCTGGCGGCGCGAGAGGTCCGGTTGCACGTTCTCGCGCTCGGCGAGCTCCTGCACCTCACGCTTGCAGGCGGATGCCGAGGAACAGCGAGCCGAGCGCGACGAAGAGGGCGATGACGCCGAGCAGGTCGCCCGTCGGGATGTTGCCGAAGACCTGCCACATCTCGGTGTTGATGAAGAGCACGAGCGCGAAGAACAGCAGCAGCGGGATCGCCCGGGCCAGCATCGTCAGCGACCCCACGAGCTGGCTGACCAGCTGCGTCAGCGACCACCGCACGATCGACAGCAGCCCGTAGGCGACGATCCAGAACAGGATCGCCAGCACCAGCGCGTTGCCGATCAGCGTGTTCATCGCGGACTGCCACTGCAGGCCGCCGAGCAGCGGCAGCAGCGGCGGGACGAGGAGGAAGATGCCGATCTCGAGGTTGCCCACCCGGCGCGGCAGCGACAGCGCGCGCTGGCCGCGCGACCGGTTGAGCAGGGCGACGGGGACGAACAGGACGAGGAGCGCGCCGATGACGGCGGCGACGTTGGCCGCCAGCGACCAGTCGAAGTTCAGCGCGTTGGAGAGCTCGAGGACGAAGAGCAGGCCGAGCAGCGGCAGCAGGCGCGTGAAGACGTCCTCCCGCGCGGAGTAGTCCTCGATGAGCAGCGGCAGGCCGGCGCGGCGCAGCCGCGTCTCGTAGTCGCGGATCTCGTCGCCGTCGCTCACTGGCCTATCCGATCGGGCGCGCAGGACGGAGGCCGAACAGCGTCCCGTCGGGCGCACGCGCCGGCGCCACCATCGAGCACGGTCTGCAGCATGGTCGGGCAGCCTATGGGCGCAGGACCCCGGAGGAGACCACCGCCCCTAGGGTGAGCCCATGTTCTCGGTCCTGTTCGAGGTCCACCCCAAGACGGAGCAGTGGGAGGCGTACCTGGGCTACGCGAAGCAGCTGCGCCCGCAGCTGGAGCGCACCGAGGGGTTCGTCGACAACATCCGCTACGCCAGCCTGACCCGCGATGGCTGGATCCTCTCGCTGTCGAGCTGGCGCGACGAGAAGGCGCTCGTGCGCTGGCGCGTCCAGGCCGAGCACCACGAAGTCCAGGAGCGGGGGCGCTCGGAGGTGTTCGCCGACTACCGCCTGCGCGTCGGCCAGCTCACGCGGGACACGCGCCCGCCCGAGGGTGAGTCGCTCGTCGAGCAGCGGCTGGACGAGACGCGGGCCGGCCGGGGCACCACGACGGTGCTGATCGACGCCAAGCGCCCGTCGGAGCTGGACGACGAGCCCACCGCGGAGGATCTCGGACGCTGGCTGGGCCTGCATCCGGACGCGCCGGGGCTGGTCTCCTGGGACGTCTACGACGCGGTGCTCAC
>JAOPZL010000329.1 GCA_025964175.1 Solirubrobacterales bacterium | reverse complement strand
GACGCTCGAGCGCCTGCGCCTCGCGCTCGCCGCCCACGATCCCGAGCGCACGCTGGAGCGCGGCTATGCGCTCGTCGAGGACGGAGCGGGCGGCGTCGTCACCAGCGCCGCGGCCGCGCGCGCCGCGGGCACCGTCCGCCTGCGCTTCAGCGACGCCGCGGTGGCTGCGAAGATCGAGGAGGCGGGCACCACCCCGGCGCCCGCCGAGACCCCGGACCCGACCGCAGAGGTGGTGCAATGAGCGACGAGCAGGCCACCCACACCTACGAGACGGCGACCGCCCGCATCGAGGAGATCATCCGCCGCCTGGACTCGGGCGACGCGGGGCTGCGCGAGACGCTGGAGCTGCTGCGCGAGGGCCGCGGGCTGGTCGAGTACTGCGCCGCCGAGCTGGACGCCGTCGGCCAGGGGCTCCAGGAGCTGCGCCTCGACGAGCTCGTCGCGCGCCTCGAGGCGCGCGGCGGCGCGGCATGAGCGAGCCCCCGGTGAGCACCTGGGACGTCGTCAAGGCGCTTGGGCTGACCGTCGAGGGCTACGAGCTGGAGGGTCACGCGTTCCAGCCGCACCCGGACTTCCTGCGCCGCACGACCGACATCCACCTGCTCGGCCTCGGGGAGGAGGGCATCGGCGAGGACGTCGTCTACGAGCCCGGCGACCACGAGGCCGCCCAGGCCGCCGGCCCGGTCCTGCCGCTCGCCGGCGAGTGGACGCTGCAGTCGTTCTGCGCGCACGTCGAGTCGCTGCAGCTGTTCCCGCAGCCGCCCGGCTACGCCGCCTCGGTGCAGTATCGGATCTGGGCCTACGAGTCGGCGGCGCTGGACCTCGCGCTGCGCCAGGCGTCCACGACGCTCCCCGCGCTCCTGGGCCGGGAGACGCGGCCGCTGACGTTCGTCAACTCGATGCGGCTGGGCGAGCCGCCCAGCGTCGAGCTCGTGCGCGAGCGGCTGGTCCGCTACCCCACGCTGCGGCTCAAGCTCGACGCGACGTCCTCGTGGGACGACGCGGTCTTTGCCGCGCTGCGCGAGACCGGCGCGGTCGACTCGATCGACCTCAAGGGCCAGTACGTCGACACGATCGTCGATCAGCCGGCCGACCCCGTCCTGTACGCGCGCGTCGTGGAGGCGTTCCCCGACGCCTGGATCGAGGACCCCAAGCTCACCGCCCAGACCGAGCCGATCCTGGCCGGCGAGCACGGGCGCATCACGTGGGACGCGCCGATCCACACCGTCGCCGACGTGCTGGCCCTCCCCTTCCCCCCGCGCATGGTGAACATCAAGCCGTCGCGCTCGGGGCCGCTGCGCGAGCTGTTCGCGCTGTACGACCACTGCGCGGCGGAGGGCATCGAGGCCTACGGAGGCGGCCAGACCGAGCTGTCGGTGGGTCGCGGCCACGTCCAGCTGCTGGCGGCGATCTTTCATCCCGACACGCCCAACGACGTCGCTCCGCGCGAGTACAACGACCCGCGGCCGCCCGACGGGCTCCCGGTCAGCCCGCTGACGCTGCGGACCGCGGAAACGGGCTTCCGGGTCACCGGGTTCGGGTAAGCGACTCTCGTCAACGAAACGAGAGGGGCGCACCGATGCGCATTTCCCGTAGCAGGGGAGCGGTCAGCGGACTGCTCCTGATGGTCCTGGGCGCGTGGGGCGCCCTCATCCCCTTCATCGGGCCCTACTTCAACGTGTCCATGGGCACCGACCAGACCTGGGACTGGACGACCGGACGGCTGTGGCTGTCGGTCATCCCGGGTGCCGTGGCCTTCGTCGGCGGCTTCCTGCTCTTCAGCTCCGCGCACCGCGCCAAGGCGGGCTTCGGCGCCTGGATGGCGACCGCCGCCGGCATCTGGTTCGTCATCGGCACGACGATCTCGATGCTGTGGAACCACGGCGTCAGCCAGGCTGGGAACGCGCTCGGCAGCACGAACGAGCGCGTCCTGACCGTGCTCGTCAGCTACGACGGCCTCGGCGTGGTCATCACCGGGCTCGGCGCCTTCGCGCTGGGCCGTCTCGCCGTGCGCTCCGTGCGCGACGTGGAGCTGGCCCGCGAGGACCAGCTGGCCCGCGACAGGGCCGACGGCACCGGCCGCTTCGAGCGTACCCCGGCGACGAGTCCCTCCGGCCGCGAGGTACCGGCCCGCGACCGCGAGGTCGAGCGCACCACGCCGGGAGCGACGGACGACCGCACCGCCGTCGTCCCGCCGCGCGAGGAGCGCACCGCCGTCGGCGAGCCCGTGCAGCAGCGCACGACGCCCGTCGCGCCGCCGGCGCCCGCGCAGCCGCATCGCTCCGGCGGCCTGATGGGTCGCCTGCGCCGCAACTAGCGTCACATCCCGCGGGGCCCGCGTGGATTAGGGTCCAGGGCGATGGCCGCCTTCACGCATGTCGATCGCGTGCGCTTCGCCGACCTGGACGCGATGCGCCACCTCAACAACGTTGCGCTGATGACGTTCTTCGAGTCTGCGCGCATCGCGTACATCGCGTCCCGGCTGGAGGACTACGCGCCCGACCAGCGCGACGAGTTCGGCCTGATCTTCGCCGAGGGACACGTCAACTACCGCACGCCCGCGTTCTACGACCAGGAGCTGCGCACGACGATCACGCCGACCGACATCGCGCGCTCGTCCTTCCGCCTCGGCTTCCAGATCCACGCCACCGCCGACGACCGTCTGGTCGCGGAGGGCTACGGCGTCCTCGTCGGCTTCGACTACTCCCGCCAGCACGCGACGGTACTGCCCGACGACATGAAGGCCGCCCTGGCCGCGGACGTCGCGGCGGCCGCTGAGGCCTCCTAGTAGCGCCCGCTGATGTAGTCCCAGGCCCGCCGCAGCCGGGCCTGCAAGCCGCTGCTGTCGACGTCGTCGGGCGTCGCCTTCAGCGTCGCCGGGCTCGGCTCGGGCTCGTGGAGGTCCTCGGCGCGCACCTTGAGCACCACGCCGCGCTCGAAGAGGCCGTCGATCTGCTCGGCGTCGGCGAAGCGCAGGCCGCCCGGAAGCGGGCTGCAGTCGACGATGATGCCGTCGAACACGTCGACGGACGGGTCGGCGAGGACGTGCTCGACCTTCCCGATGCGCTCGCCGGTCGCGTCGATGACGTCGCCGCCGGGCTCCAGGGTCAGATACGACGTGGGGGCTCCGAGATCTGCCACGAACACGAGCTTACGCGTCCGGTTCCTCCAAGGTTTGGCGCTTCCTGCCGAACACCTGTCCAGGTCATGGATGACGTCGCCGCATCGGTCACGGAGGCCGACCCCTCGCTCGTCGCGCGTCTGCGTGCGCGGCTTCCGCGCGGCTCGACGCTGCCGACCGCCGTCTGGGATCGTCGCAACCGGCTGATGGTGTGGGTCACGTGGGGGCACGTCGTCGCGCTGCCGGTCTTCGGCCTGGCGCGCGGCTTCACCGTCGTCGCTGCGTCCGGCTCCGTGCTCCCGATCGCCCTGTGCGCCGGGCTGGCGATGTCGACCTCGCTCAGCCGCACGATCCGCGAGTGCGCGACGACCATCGGCCTGCTGACCGCCTCGGCGGTGCTGATCGCATTCTCCAACGGCCAGGTCGAGGCGCACTTCCACTTCTTCGTCGTCGTCGCGCTGCTGGCCACCTACGAGTCGTGGGTGCCGTTCCTGCTGGCGTTCGTCTTCGTCGGCGTGCACCACGGCGTGATGGCGACGATCTCCTCGCGGCTCGTCTTCCACCACGCCGAACCGTGGCTGTGGGCCGGCATCCACGCCGGCTTCATCGGCGCGCTGGGCATCGTCTGCCTGATGACCTGGCGGATGGCCGAGGACCAGCGCGACCAGTTCCGCGCGGCGTTCGACCACGCGCCGATGGGCGTTGCGCTCGTGCTCGAGGACGGCACGATCGAGATGGTCAACGTCGCGATCGCGCAGCGCTCGGGCTATACGCCCGACGAGCTCTCGGGCCGTCACCTGTCGCAGCTGCTGGTCGCCGAGCCGGGCGATCCGCCGTGGCCGCAGGCCGGCGCGATCGCCACCGAGCGGCGCTTCGTGACCGCGGACGGCTCGTCGGGCTGGGCGCTGTGGCAGAGCTCGCGCGTCGACGAGCGCACCTGGGTCGTGCACGCCCTCGACGTGACCCAGCGCCGCCGGGCCGAGGCCGACCTGTCCTGGCAGGCCCACCACGACCCGCTCACCGGGCTGCCGAACCGCGCCCTGTTCGTCCAGCAGCTGCAGGGCGCGCTGGATCGCCGCCGTGCCGACCCGGCCGACCGCGGCCGCGTCGCCGTCCTGTTCGTCGACCTCGACGACTTCAAGGTCGTCAACGACTCCCTCGGCCATGAGGCCGGCGACCGCCTGCTCGGCGCCGTCGCCGAGCGCCTGCGCCGCGTCCTGCGCCCCGAGGACGTCATCGCCCGCTTCGGCGGAGACGAGTTCACGGTGCTGCTCTCCGACGTCGCCGACGAGGTCGCCGCGGTGGGTGTCGTCGATCGCCTCACCGCCGCGCTGCGCGCACCGATCGCGCTCGACGGCGAGCAGCGGTTCGTCACCGCGTCGGTCGGGCTGTCGCTGGCCTCGGACGAGGACCCCCAGGCGCTCCTGCGCGACGCTGACGCCGCGATGTACCGGGCCAAGGCGCAGGGCAAGGGCGGCCACGTCGTCTTCGACGCGTCGATGCGCCGCGCCGCGCTCGAGCGCCTCGAGCTGGAGGCCGCGCTGCGCCACGCGGTCCAACGCGACGAGCTCGTCCTGCTCTACCAGCCGCTGGTGTCCCTGCCCGAGGGGACCGTGAAGGGAACCGAGGCGCTGCTGCGCTGGGACCACCCCGTCCACGGGCGCATCGCGCCCGATCGCTTCATCCCGCTGGCCGAGCAGACCGGCCTGATCGTGCCGATCGGCGCCTGGGTCGTGCACGAGGCCTGCCGCCAGGCCGTCACGTGGCCGGGCGAGCTGACCATCTCCGTGAACGTGTCACCGCGCCAGCTCGGGACGACCGACCTGACCGACGTCGTCGCCCGCGCGCTCGCCGACAGCGGGCTGGATCCGGCGCGCCTGTGCCTGGAGATCACCGAGACCGCCCTGCTCTCCGACGTGGAGGGACACACGACGACGCTGCAGTCGCTCAAGGCGCTCGGCATCCGCCTGGCCATCGACGACTTCGGCGTCGGCCACGCGTCGCTCCTGCACCTGCGCCGCCTGCTGCCCGTCGACTCGCTGAAGATCGACAAGTCGTTCGTCGACGGGATCGTCCATGATGCCGAGGACTCGGCGATCGTCGAGGGCGTCGTGCGGCTCGCGCACTCGCTGGGCCTGGAAGCGGTCGCCGAGGGCGTCGAGACCGTCGAGCAGGCCGCGCTGCTGGACGGCATGGCGTGCCAGTCGGCGCAGGGCTTCCTGTTCGCCCGCCCGCTGACGCCGGAGGCGGTCGGCGAGCTGCTCGCCTCCCAGCAGGCCGCCACCGCGGAGACGTAGGCGGACCGCTAGGCTCCCCGTTGACTCGTCAGTCAACGAAATCGGGGAGAATGAGGGTGGACGAACGGGTGGCAGTGGTCGGATCCGGCGCGATCGCGTGCGGACTCGCCGCGACCGCATCGGCCAACGGCCAGGTCGTGCTCTGGGCGCGGTCGGACAGCTCGGCCGAGCGGGCGCGCAAGACCGTCGAGAAGGTCTGCTCCAAGATGGAAGCGGACGTGGACGCCGGTCGCGTGACCGTAGCCACCGACCTCGACGCCCTGGCCGATGCCACCATCGTCGTAGAGGCCGTCGTCGAGGACCTCGCCACGAAGTCGTCCCTCCTGCAGGACGTCGCCGCGCGCGTCGGCGACTCCGCGCTGCTGGCCACGACGACGTCGTCGCTGTCGGTGGCCGAGCTGGCGCAGGCCAGCGGGCGGCCCGACCGGTTCGTGGGGCTGCACGTCTTCAACCCGGTCGCGAAGATGAAGCTCGTCGAGCTCGCCTTCCCGGACGCCGCGACGGAGGAGACCCGCGAGCGCGCCCGCGCGTTGTGCCTGGCGCTGGGCAAGGAGGCCGTCGAGGTCCCCGACATCGCGGGCTTCGTCGTCAACCGCCTGCTCTTCCCCTACCTCTTCTCGGCGGTCACGCTGATGGAGGAGACCGGGCTGGAGCCCAAGGCGATCGACACGTGCATGGCGCTCGGCGCCGGCCACCCGATGGGGCCGCTGGCCCTGATCGACTACGTCGGCCTGGACGTCTCCAAGGCCATCGCGCAGTCGACCGGCACGCCGATCCCGGCGACGATCGACCAGCTCATCTCCGAGGGCGCGCTGGGCAAGAAGTCCGGCCGCGGCCTCTACGACTACAGCGACTGAGCGCTTCCTAGTCGACGTCGCGCGCGCGGTCGGCCAGCACGGCGGCCGCGCCCGCGACGACGGTCCAGCCGAGCAGGACGAACCCCGCCGCGACCGGTCTGAGCTCGGCCGACTGCTCGGTGCCGGTCAACGCGTTGGTGGCGGCGCTGAGCCCCGCGACGTCGAAGCCGTGCCACGCCAGCCCGAGCAGCGGCTCGGCGATGAACAGGTAGACGAGCAGGCCCACGACCGTTCCGACCTGGCTGCGCACCAGCGAGCCGAGCGCCACGCCGAAGGCGGCCAGCAGCGCGCACCCCGCCATGGCGCCCGCCAGCAGCCCCACGAGGTCCGCGGCCCCAGGGTCGTCGCCGGCGTTGGACAGCATCAGCGGCAGGCCGATGGCCAAGGCGACGACCTGCAGCGCGGCGCCGGCCAGCGCGCCCGCCGCCGCGTAGGCCAGCAGCTTGGAGACGGTCACGCGCACGCGGCCCGGCGCGATCAGCAGCGCGGCGGTGATCGTCCCATGGCGGTGCTCGCCGGTGGCGCCGACCGCGCCGAAGATCGCCAGCACGAACACGATCGGCCCCGCGATGGAGACGGCCGCCAGCTTCTCCTGCGTCGTCGCCGGCTCGCTGACCAGCAGGCCGAGCATCAGCGCCAGCAGCATGAGCACCAGCGCGCAGAGCGCGAAGCCGATCGCCGTGCGGGTCGTCCGCAGCTTGATGAGCTCGCCGCGCAGGAGGCCGGTCATGGCCGGGCCTCCCCGGAGGTGAGGTCGAGGAAGACGTCCTCCAGCGAGCGCCGCTCCTCGTAGAGCGCGTGCAGCGCGATGCCCTGGGCGAGCGCGACCTCGCCGACCCGCCGCGCCTCGACCTCGCGGACGCGCAGCCACCCCTCGTGGGGCTCGACGATCCCGCCGGCCGCCTCCAGCGCGGCGGCGAGCGCGGCGATCGGCGCGAGGTCGGCGCGGACGATGACGGCCTGGGCCGGACCGCCGCTCAGCGCGGCGACCGGACCCTGTTCGACGAGCCGGCCGTGGGCGATGACGACGACCTCGTCGGCGGTCTGGGCGACCTCGGACAGGACGTGGCTGGAGACGAGCACCGTGCGCCCCTCCCCGGCCAGCCCGCGCAGCGTGTCGCGCAGCCAGCGGATGCCCTGCGGGTCCAGGCCGTTGGCGGGCTCGTCGAGGATCAGGATCGCCGGGTCGCCGAGCAGCGAGGCCGCCAGGTGCAGCCGCTGGCGCATGCCGAGCGAGTAGCCGGAGACCCGCCGGCGCCCCGCCTTGCCGGCCAGGTCGACGAGCACGAGAACCTCGTCGGCGCGCGAGGCGGGCAGGCCGGCCATCGCGCACAGCGAGCGCAGGTGATCGCGCCCGGACCGGCCCGGATGGAAGCCGGCCCGCTCCAGCGAGGCGCCCACGACGCGCGAGGGATGCTCCAGCCGGGCGAACGGCTTGCCCTGGACGAGCGCGGTGCCGCTGGTGGGCCGGGCGAGGCCGAGGACGATGCGCAGCGTGGTGGTCTTGCCCGCGCCGTTGGGGCCGAGGAAGCCGGTGACGGCCCCTTCGCGAACGGAGAACGAGAGGTCATCGACGGCCCGTACACCACCGAAGCGCTTGGTCAGCGCCTCCACCTCGATCGCAGAGCTCATCGGGCGGCCACTCAGGCTTCGCCGCTCGGCCCGCGCTCGCGGATGCGCACGGCCTCGATGCGGTTCTCGCGCACGGACTCGACCCGGATCGAGTAGCCGTTGGCCTTGACCGTGTCGCCGCGACGCGGGAGGCGGCCGAGCTCGGCGAAGACGAAGCCGCCGACGGAGTTGTAGGCGTCGGAGTCGGCCGGCAGGTCCAAGCCGTAGTCCGCGAGGTCGGTGACCGCCACGTGACCGCGGACGAACCAGTCGCCGTTGGCCAGTCGGCGCACCTCGCCGCCGGCGGGATCGGTCTCGTCGTCGATCTCTCCGACGACCTCCTCGATGATGTCCTCGGTGGTGACGATTCCGGTCGTGCGCCCGTACTCGTCGATGACGATGGCCAGCTCTGTGCGCTCGCGCTGCAGGTCGGCCAGGAGGTCGTCCAGCGGCTTGGTCTCGGGCACGATCGGCGCCGCGCGCACGAGTTTGGCGAAGTGGGCCTCGTAGCCCTCAGCCATCATCAGCTTGACCAGCTGGTTGACGTGGACGATGCCCTTGACCCGGTCCTGGTTGTCGTCCTCGGTCACGACCAGGCGCGAATGGCCGGTGGAGACGCAGCGACGCAACGCAGCCTCGACCGTCTCCGACAGGTCGACGGTGACGACCGCGGGGATCGGCGTCATCACCTGGCGAGCCTCCTGTTCGTGGAGGTGAAAGACGCCCGTGAGCATCCCCGCCTCGCCGGGGTCGATGTGCCCGCCCTCGTGGGACTCCGCGATCAGG
>JAOPZL010000283.1 GCA_025964175.1 Solirubrobacterales bacterium | reverse complement strand
CCGGTGGACGAGAAGTGCATGTAGTCCTGGGTGTCGCCGGTCCACGATCCGCCCCAGCCCCAGCCGATGGAGGCGAAGGCGGCGATCGTGCGCCGGGTGACCATCCCGGGGCGGTGGTGGGAGCGGTCGAAGTACGGCTTGGTCGCCGGGTCGCGGCTCTGTCCGCAGCCGACGTACGGGTTCTCGGTGGGGTTGACGTCGACGGCCAGGCCGTAGGCGTGCATCGACCACGTGCCGGTCCCGGTCCCGCCGGAGCAGGGGGACGGGACCGCCTGGCGGCAGCTGAAGGAGCCGGTGACGTCGTCGTCGCGCGGGCGGTCGCGCGCGGGCCCGTACACGTCCGACAGCTTCATGTGCCGGATGGGGAAGTGCAGCGCGTAGAGCTTGCGGAAGACCGTCTTCAGCGGCGCGGCCGCGCGCTCGTTGACCACCATCTGGCCGTCGTGCGTGCGCCCGTCGAAGCCGCGATAGCTGACGCTCAGCAGTCGCAGGTCCGACAGCGCGACCGGGCAGCCGGAGTGCCAGAACCCCTGCGTCTTCAGCTCCGTGCGCACGGACGCGGGCAGCGGCCGGCTGGCGAAGTGCGTCGGCGCGACGGCGGCGATCACGGCCGGGATGGCGAAGGCGGCGAGCACGGGCCAGGAAGCCTACGCCCGCGAGCGGACCGGGTGAAGGCCGATGCGACCGATGTGGCCGCGGGAGGCTGCGAGACGGTCGTCGCCGGTAGGGTCGCGCGAATGCGCCGAAGCGATGACCCAGCGTGAACGCCCGCGTCGTCGTCGGCGAGGACGAGGTGCTGCTGCGCGAGGGGCTGGTGCGGCTGCTGCAGGAGGAGGGACTCGAGGTCGTCGGCGTCGCCGGCGACGGGCCCGACATCGTGCGCAAGGCACGCGCGCACCGGCCCGATCTGGTGATCGCCGACATCCGCATGCCGCCGAGCAACACCGACGACGGACTGCGCGCGGCGCTGCAGATCCGCCGGGAGCTGCCGGGGACGGCGGTGCTGGTGGTGTCCCAGTACGTGCAGGAGCGCTACGCGGTCGAGCTGCTGGGCGATGACGCATCAGGCGTCGGCTACGTGCTCAAGCAGCGCGTCGCCGACCTCGACCGCTTCTTCGCCGCCCTGCGGCGCGTCCTGGACGGGGGCTCGGTCGTCGACCCGGAGGTCATCACGACGATGCTCGGTCACCGTCGCGCCGGCCGGCCGATCGATCGCCTGACAGACCGCCAGCGCCAGGTGCTGGCGCTGATGGCGGAGGGCCTGTCGAACGCCGGCATCGCCGAGCAGCTCGTGATCGGCGAGAAGGCGGTGGCCAAGCACATCACGCACATCTTCGGCCTGCTGCAGCTCGATCCGGGAGCCCAGCAGCACCGGCGGGTGCTGGCCGTCGTCGAGTACCTGGGCAATGGCCGGGCCTGAGCGGGTGGCCACGGGCCCGCGCATGGCGCGTCGCTCGTCCGAGGGGGCGTTGGCGACGGCGCTGGCGACGATCGCCGCCACCACGATCTTCGCCGGCCTGGTCCTGGTCGCCACCGCGATCGACGGGCTCTCGCTGTGGGATGCGTGGGCGGCGGTGCTGATCGCCTGGTCGTACACCGGCGTCGGCCTGATCGCGTGGTGGCGGCGCCCGCTCAACCGCATGGGGCCGCTGCTGGTCGCCGGCGGATGGACGTTCCTGGGACTGGAGTCGATCGCCTCGACGGCGTCCGTGCTCGTGGCCGCTGCCCTGATCGTGGCGACGTTGCCGCTGGCGGTGGTGCTGCACCTCCTGATGGCGTTTCCCTCGGGACGGCTGACGTCGCGCCTGGAGCGCTGGCTCGTCTGCGTGACCTACGGGTTGGCGCTCGTCGTGCAGGCGCCGCAGTACCTGCTCTCGGACGGAACGCAGCTGCCGGACCTGCTGACCGTGACGTCCGCGCAGGGCGTGGCGAACGCCGTGCTACACGTCCAGTCCGCGGTCGGGACGCTCGCCTTCTTCGTCGGCGCCGCGATCCTGCTGGCCCGTATCCGGTCGGCCGATGCCGCCCAGCGGCGGGTGGTCACGCCCCTGTGCGCGGTTGGAGCGGCGACGCTGGTCGTCGTCGCGGCGGTCGGCTTCATGGGCGGATTCGACGTCCCCGGGCCCGGCATGGACGAGCTCAGCGGCGTGATCCAGCCGGTGCTGCTCCTCGTGCTGCCGCTGACCTTCCTGTATGGCCTGCTGCGCGGCGGCTTCGCGCGCGTCGGCGAGGTGCGCGGGCTCACCTCGCGCATCGCCGACGGGTCGATCGGACCGAGCGAGCTGCGCCAGGCGATCGCGCAGGCGCTCGGTGACCCGTCGGTGGCGCTGGCCTACTGGGTCGAGCCGGCCGGCCACTACGTCGACGCCGACGGGGCCGCGCTGCAGCTGCCGTCGCCGCCGGCGCGCCGCTCCGCCGTCGAGGTCGTCAGCGACGGCCGGCTCGTCGGCGCGATCGTCTACGACGCCCTGCTCACCTTCGACCTCGAGCTGGTGCGCACCGTCGCGCAGCTGACAGCGCTGGCGCTGGACCGCCAGCGGCTGACCGCGGACCTGCGCTCCTCGGCCGACGAGCTGCGGGCGTCGCGCCGGCGGCTTGCCGTCGCCTCCGACGACGAGCGCCGGCGGATCGCCCGCGACCTGCACGACGGGGCGCAGCAGCGACTGGTGCTGGCCGCCATCGACGCGCAGCGCCTCGCGCGGGTCGCGGACGAGCCGCAGCGCGTGCGCGACGGCGCGACGCAGCTGCGCGAGGAGCTCGAGGCGGTCCTCGACGACCTACGCGACCTCGTCCATCGGATCGAGCCGGCGCTGCTGACCGAGCGCGGGCTGGCGGAGGCGACCGCCTGGCTGGTGCAGCGCATGCCGATCCCGACCGAGCTGCGGCTGGGCGGCGTGCGGCCGCGGCTGCCGTTGATCCTCGAGAGCACCGGCTACTTCGTCGTCTCCGAGGCGCTGGCCAACGTGGTCAAGCACGCGACGGCGTCGTCGGCCTCCGTTGAGCTGTCGGAGGACGGCGATCGCCTGGTGATGGTCGTGCGCGACGACGGAGGCGGCGGCGCGGACCCTTCGGGCTCCGGGTTGCGCGGGCTGGCCGACCGGGTGTCGGCGGTCGGCGGACGGCTCCGCATCGACTCCGCGGCGGGCGCCGGCACGACGCTGCGCGTCGAGCTGCCGCTGGCCCCCTCGCCGGCCCGGGACGCCGCGCCCCTGGTGCCCCAGGCGTAGAACCACCTCCACCGGCCGAGGGGGGCCTGATCCCCCATGCGAAGGCAACGCGGCGGGCACAATCGGCCGATGAACCTGAACCGAGCAGCGACCGTGCTGATGCTGACGGCGGTGGCATGGTCGTCGGCGGCCGTCGCCGACGCCGCGGACGAGATCACGCCGGTCTTCGCGCGCGTCGTCGCCGCGCCTGCGCCGGTGAAGGCCGACGACGGCAAGGTGCACCTCGCCTACGAGCTCCTGCTCGTCAACCAGGCCACTTCGACGTCGACCGTCCAGCGCGTCGACGCGCTCTCGGGCAACCACGCCATCGCGTCGCTGGACGGACCGCAGCTGGCCGCGCTGCAGGTGCCGTTCGACGGTCGCCCGCCGGGGACGACGCTGCCGCCCGGCGGCAGCGCGATGGTCCTGATGGACATCGCCCTGCCGCGCGGCGCGAAGCTGCCCCAGCGGCTCGTCCACCGCCTGACGATCACCCAGGATCCGCCGCAGCCCAAGAGCGCCACGACCTACCTGACGGCACCGGCGACCGTCGTGCAGCGCGCCGCGATCCTCATCTCGCCGCCCCTGCGGGGGCCGCGATGGGTCGTCGGCAACGGCTGCTGCGAGAGCCTGACGTCGCACCGCGGCGCCGTCCTGGCCAGCAACGGGGGCCTCCACGCACCGGAGCGCTTCGCCATCGACTTCGTCCAGCTGACGCCGCAGAACACGCTCTTCACCGGGCCGGTCGGCACGCTGTCCAGCTACGCCTTCTTCGGCGATGACGTGCTGTCCGTCGCTGCGGGCAAGGTGATCGCCAAGGCCGACGGGATGGCGGAGGGGACGCCACCGGACCTTCCGGCGGGCATCACCGCCGCCACCGCCGGCGGCAACCACCTCGTCATCGACATCGGCCATGGCCACTACGCGTTCTACGCCCACCTGCAGCCGGGCAGCATGACGGTCAAGATCGGTGACCGCGTGAAGACCGGCCAGGTCCTGGCCAAGCTCGGCAACACCGGCAACAGCGACGCGCCGCATCTGCACTTCCACATCATGGACACGCCCTCGCCGCTGGGCTCCAACGGCCTGCCGTTCCGCTTGACGTCGTTCACGGTCCAGGGCACGATCGCCGACATGAGCGGCCTGTTCGA
>JAOPZL010000254.1 GCA_025964175.1 Solirubrobacterales bacterium | reverse complement strand
GCGTTCTCGATGACGCCTGCCATCAGCGGCGCCGTGTGCGTGAGCATGTTCAGCGTGCGGACGTCGAACTCGCGCGGCGCGATCGTGTGCAGCACGATCACGCCCATGATCGTCCCGCCGCGGGAGGAGATCGGCACCGCGACCATCGACTGGAAGCGCTCCTCCTCCAGTTGCGGCACATGGTTCGTGCGCGGGTCGTCGAGTGCGTTCTCGCGGATGAACGCGGTCTGGTTGCGCGTCGCCACCCAGCCGGCGAGCCCTTCGTCGAGTCCGAACTCGACCTCTCCGACGGCCTCCGCGTAGATGTTGGAGGCGGCGCGCAACCGCAGGCGGTCGCCGCGGCGCAGGTAGATGAAGCAGGCGTGGCAGCGCGTCGCCTTGGTCAGCACGTCGACGACGCCGTTGAGCACCCGATCGAGGTCTGGCGAGGACGCGATCACCTTGATGACGCCGTACAGCGTGTCGCTCTCCAGCGCGGCGTCGCTGTGTCCGGGCAGCACGATGTCGACCGCGGCGGGGCGCCGTGGGTCAGCGACCGTCGCCATGTCCCGAGTCTCCGTTCACCGATGCCATTGACGCTGCAGTCTCAGGCCCGCGCGGCTCGAAGTCACGAGAGATGGGCCTTTCGGACAATGGCGCGGGGGTTCCCGGTGACCTAAGTTCGTCTCATGGCACGCGATCGCACCCCTGGCCGGGTGCAGCTCGCAGCAGCCTCACCACCTGATCGGTTCGAAGGGAGAGCTCTCAGATGCCCCAGCTACGGCGTTCTGACTGGTACGACATCGCTCGCGACATGAACTGGAACCTCCGGTACGTCTCGCACGAGCAAGCATTCCCGCCTGAGATCGTCGGACCGATGGGCGATACGGAGCCCGCGACGTGGTGGAAGTGGGACGAGCCCTACAAGCTGTCCTACCGCGAGTACGTCTACAACCAGGTCGACAAGGACGCGGGCGTGGCCGCCGTCGGCGCCGCCATCGCTCGCTCGAACCTCTTCGACCAGCTCGACGAGGGCTGGAAGGGCGCGATCAAGGCCCACTTCGGCGCCGTCACGGTCTCGGAGGGCCAGTCGACGCTCGCCGAGTCGCGCATGGGCCGGTTCGGCCTCGCCGCCGCCTGGCGCAACATGGCGCTGTACGGCGCGCTCGACGAGATGCGCCACGTGCAGATCCAGCTCAAGGTCGCGCACTCGCTGCTCGAGAAGGACCCGCAGTTCGACTGGGCGCACAAGGCGTACCACACGGGCAACTGGGCGATCATCGCGGCGATGAGCCACAACGACGAGCTCTTCCTCGGAAGCGACGTCATCTCGACGGCGATCCAGCTCACGTTCACCTTCGAGACCGGTTTCACCAACCTGCAGTTCATCGGCATGGCGGCGGACGCCATGGAGCTCGGCGACGTCGAGTTCGGCGCGCTGATCTCCAGCATCCAGACCGACGAGGCGCGGCACGCGCAGCAGGGCGAGCCGACGCTCAAGCTCCTCCTGGAGACCGGGCAGAAGGACCTCGCCCAGCGTCTCATCGACGTGTCGTTCTGGCGCGCCTGGCACCTGTTCGCCACGCTGACCGGCCCCTCGCTGGACTACTGGACGCCGCTCGAGCATCGCGCGATGTCGTTCAAGGAGTTCATGGAGGAGTGGATCATCCGCCAGTTCATGGACCAGCTCGAGGACCTCGGTCTCGAGAAGCCGTGGTACTGGGATCAGTTCCTCGACGAGCTGGACTGGTACCACCACTCCGAGCACGCCGGCATCTGGTACTTCCGCAACACCGTCTGGTGGAACCCCGACGCGGGCGTCTCGGACTCCGAGCGCGAGTGGCTTGAGGCCAAGTACCCGGGCTGGACCGAGAAGTTCGGGACGCTGTGGGACACGATCGGCGAGAGCGTGCGCGCCGACAAGGTCGACGCGACGTTCGGCAAGACGCTGCCGATCCTGTGCAACACGTGCCACCTCCCCGTGTTCAAGATCCCGGGGACCACGTCGGACTGCGAGCCGCGGCAGTCGGTGCACGAGGAGCGCACGTACACCTTCTGCTCCGAGCCGTGCCAGTGGATCTTCGACCAGTCGCCGCAGCGCTACGTCGGCACCAAGACCCTGATCGACCGACTGACCATGGGCGACATCCAGCCGCCGACGATCGAGGGCATCCTCGAGTACATGGGGATCACGCCGGACATCGCGGGCGACGACGCCGCGAAGTACCGCTGGGCGACGGAACGCCAGCCACAGCTCGCCGCCGGCGCGGCGGCGTAGTCGATCTGTCACCTCTGACGACAAGGTAGAGCGATCAATGTCTGACGCCCCGACGGGCAACGGGGGGGCGCGCGTTGCCGGCGCGCCCCTCGGGGGGACCCCTGGGATCCTCCCCCTCGGATTCATCTTCGGAGACGACTTCCTGGTTCACCACATGAACGTGGACCCGGATGCCACGGTCCGTGACATCTGCACTGCAGCCGCCGACTTCGTCTCCGGCATCCGCATCCCCGACAAGGGACGCGACTTCCGGCTCCTCCACAAGGGGGAGGAGAAGCCGCTCGACGCGCGGGCGCAGGACGTCGGTATCGGGTGGATGGACTACGTCGAGATCAAGGTCGCGGGCTAAAGGTCCCGGTCTCGGAGCTCGGAAGGGAAGCGGGAATGTCGGTGCAGGAGGAGGAAGGCTGGGTCCGGGCCATCGAGCTCGACGACCTATGGGAGGGAGAGCTCGTCCAGGTCACCGTCCACGACGAGCAGGTCGTGGTGGTGCACCTGGAGGGTGGGCACGTCAGTGCCTACCTGTCCGCGTGTCCGCACCAGGGCACGTCGCTGGCCGAGGGCTATCTCGAGGACGACAAGCTCGTGTGCCCGGCTCACCTCTGGGAGTTCGACGCTCGGTGCGGTCTCGGCATCAATCCGGACAACACCAAGCTCGCGCCGAGGCCGGTGCGCATAGAGGACGACGCCGTGTGGATCGGTCGCGTCTCCGACAAGGAGAAGACGGTCGCACGCTCAACTGGGAGTGACAGCTGATGGCTACGGAGCAGAGAACGCGGTATGTGGGGCCGATCATCAGCGACAGCCGGGTGGCCGCGGCGGTGGCGCGAGCGATCGCGACCGACAACGGACAGGTGCCCGTCCTGGAGGACCGCGGAGCGTACGTCCGCATCGGCCTGCCGACGACCTGCCGGTTGACGCAGGCATCGCTCGACGACGAGCTCGGCGACGGAGAGCTGTCGCTCTCTGCCATCGAGACCGTCATGCCGTCGTTCGCCGGCCGCATCAAGATGACCGACGACGAAATCGTCTGGTACCTGAAGGAGACGCCGTGAGCAACGCTGAAACGACGCGATCGGCGCGCAAGGCGCCGAAGACCTGGAGCCAGCTCTCCGCGGCCGGCGTCCGGCGCAAGCCGTCCGAGTACGAGGTGGTCACGCACAACCTCATCTACCACATGGACAAGTCGCCGACGCCGTTCGAGCTCGCTGCGTCGGCGCCGCTGAACGCGTGGTACCTGCGCTACCGCGAGGGGTCCACGTTCCGCGTGGACGACTGGAACGGCTTCCGCGACCCGCACCGCCTGACCTACCACTCGTACGTCTCTCAGCAGAACCAGCGTGAGATCCATCTCGACGCGATCGTCGATCGGTTCGAGGCGGGCGGCGACCGGCCACCCCTCTCCGCCGACTGGGTCGCGGTGCTCGAGCGCGTCTACCTGACGTCGCGGTACTCGTCCCACGTCCTGCAGATGGCGGCGATGTACCTCGCCCAGCTGTCGCCCAGCTCGTACGTCGCGAACTGCGCGGAGTTCCAGGCGGGCGACGAGATGCGCCGCATCCAGCGCAGCGCGTACCGCGCGAAGTCGCTGAGCCTGCAGTTCGGCGAGCAGCTTGCCGACACGCAGGCGACGCGGAGGATCTGGGAGGACGACGAGGCGTGGCAGCCGCTGCGCAAGGTCCTCGAGGAGCTCCTCATCGCGTACGACCTCGGTGAGGCCTTCGCGGCGCTCAACCTCGTGGTCAAGCCGCTCCACGACGCCTTCTTCATCAACGTGCTGGGTGTGGTCGCCCAGGCGGAGGACGACGAGGAGCTGGCGCTGATGCTCGACGACTTCCGTCTCGACAGCGATCGCAACAACGACTGGTCCAAGGCCCTGGTCGCGTACGCCGTCTCCCAGCGCCCGGAGAACCGCGACGTGCTCGCCGGGTGGGTCGAGAAGTGGCGTCCGCAGACCGAGGCGGCGATCGAGGCCGCAAGCGCGATGCTGGCGGACCGCTGGCCGGCGGATCGCGGCGACATGGGCGAGTTGGTCGCCGAGACCTACGAGGCCCTCCTCTCCGACTGCGGTCTGCTGCCCACGCAGGCGGTCTGAGGCCGGAGTTGCCGATGCGCGCGGTCACCGGGCAGCGTCACTTGCGGATCACCGACGACTGGATCGTCAAGGACGTCCCGTCCTATCTGGCCGAGGTTCCGCAGCGACGTGGCGACCGCGCGCAGATCGCCCGCCAGTACCCGTGCGCTCAGGTGACGCAGGCCGACGACCCGGCGGCCCAGGACCACGTCCTGGGTCTCGTCGGCGGTTGGCCGGGCGTCACCATCGCCGACACGCGCCAGACGATCGTCAACTGCCGGGCCATGGTGCTCGACGAGCACCTGGCGCTGGGCCAGGGCGAGGCGTTCATCACGGGCCGGGAGCTCGCTCAGGTGCGCGCGGACGGAAGCGTCCACACCGCGCTCGCTCCGGAGTGGGCCGAGCCGCTGATGCAGAAGCGGTGGGGGCAGGTCCATCCCCTCGCCCTCTACGGGCTGATCCCACCGCAGAGCCTCGTGTTCTACGCCCCGCGCGACGAGCAAGAGCTGCGCGTGATCGAGCGGATCCTGATCGCGGCGTACTCGTATGCGTGCGGGCGGTACGTGGAATGCGATCTATGAGCGACGAGCGCATGGACGCCATCCGCGCCGCGGCGGAGGAGCTCGGCTTCGTGGCCAGCTGGGCCGAAGGAGAGCTGCCGCCGTTCGTGGGCGAGCGCTACCACGAGTGGCTGGCGGCCAAGCGGCACGCCATGATGGGGGAGCTTCTCCGGGGCGTCGACGTCCGACTCGATCCGCTCAAGCGGTTCGGCTGGGTGCGCAGCGCGTTGGTGCTCGCGGCACCGCACGCGTTCCCCGATCCGGGCGCGGACGAGGGCGGCCTGCGCCTCGGACGCGTCGGGCGGATGTTCTGGGTGCGCGAGCAGGGCTACCTCGAGCGGCTGCTGCGGCCGAAGATCGAGGAGATCAAGACGGCGTGCCGCGCACAGGGCGTCCGGGCCCGCGACTGGGTCGATCAGGGGCCGCTTCCGATCCGCAGCTATGCCGCACATTCGGGCTTCGGGTGGATCGGCCGCAACGGCATGGTCATCACCCCGAAGCTCGGGACGTACACGACGCTGGCCGTCCTGGTCACCGATCTCGAGGTGCCCGCGGTGGCGCCGCCGAAGAACCACTGCGGCAGCTGCACGCGGTGCGTCCCGGCCTGCCCCACCGGCGCGCTCCTGGGCGATGGGACGCTCGACGCCAAGCGCTGCATCAGCTACTGGACGACGCAGCACCCCGGCATGATCTCGCCGTCGATGTGGCCGGCGATGCAGGACTGGGTCTTCGGCTGCGACATCTGCCAGGAGGTCTGCCCGTGGAACGGGAAGGCCGACGAGTTCTGGTCCGGGTACATGCCGGAGCCGGCGCTGGCGCACCCTGACCTGCGGACCTTCTTCTCCGCCTACTCGGACGGGCACGAGTTCGATCGCCTCTACGGCGGGAGCGCGTTCGAGCGGGCGGGCCGCACGCGGATGGCGCGCAACGCGATCATCGTCCTGTCCAACACGGGCGACAAGGCCTTCGCGCCGTACTGCCGGCTCGGCGCAAGCGACGTGGATCCGATCGTTCGCGCCACGGCGGCGCACGGGCTGGTGCGGTTGAGAGACCGCAAGACCGCCGCCACGTTGCTGGCGGATCCGGACGAGATCGTGCGGCACGAGGCACGGGCAGCGCTCATGGACGCGTCGAGCGAACTGACCGTGCAGCCGCCGCCCGACCTGGTGACCGCACGCTGAACACGCTGTGCGCCCGGCCGACCAAGCGTCGCCCGGGCGTGATGTCCTGAACCAACGAGGGAGTACTTGTCATGATCGCGAATCCTGTGCCGTGGCCCAACGGGGCGCGCGTGGCGGTGGCATTCACCTGGGACGAGGATGCCGACAGCATCCTGCACCTCATGCATCCCGAAAGCGGGCACCGCAAGGTCGATACGCAGTCGTTCCTCCGGTACGGCCCCGACGTCGCGGTCCCGCGCCTGGTCGAGATGGCCAGGCGGCAGGAGATCAAGATGACGTTCTTCATGCCGGGGTGGGCCATCGAGAACTATCCCCATGCGGCGGAGCTCGTCGTCGAGAGTGGCCACGAGCTCGCCCACCACGGCTACATCCATGAGATGCCCAACGAGCAGTCCGCCGAGGACGAGCTCCACTGGCTCATGCGGGGCATCGAGATCATCGAGGGCGTCACCGGGAAGCGGCCGGTCGGGTACCGGGCGCCGTGGTTCAAGTACTCCGACATCACGACGGACCTGCTGATCCAGGAGGGCTTCCTGTACGACGCCAGCCTGATGGGCGACGACGTCCCCTACGTGCTGCGCGGCAACGGTGGGGAGGTCATCGAGCTGCCCTCGCACTGGGCGATGGACGACTACCCCCACTTCGCCCACGTGCCGGACTACGACTACATGATGCCGCCCAAGACCGGCGCTGACGCGATGGCCGTGTTCCGCGAGGAGTTCGACGCGATGTGGGAGCACCGCGGCCTGTGGGTCACGATCTGGCACCCCTTCAACTCGGGGCGCCTCGCGCGCTGCATCGAGGTGGAGAAGCTCATCGAGCACATGAAGTCCAAGGGCGACGTGTGGTTCGCGACCACGGGGGAGATCGCGGCGCACGTCCGCAAGGTCATCGACGACGGCACGTGGACGCCGCGCGTCGACCAGCTGCCCTACTTCCCCGGCCCGGTGATGGAGGGTGTGAAGTCCAAGTGAGCGCCTCCGCGGAGACGAGGTTCGAGCGTCCGCACGGTGCGCGGTACTTCGCGCTCTCCGAGTACGAGGACCGCTGGGCGCGCGTCAACGAGGAGATCCGTCGCCAGGGCTATGAGGCAGCCGTCGTATGGAGCCGCTCCGGCGGCTCCTACGACCGGTGCGCCGACGTGCTGTGGCTGGCGAACTACTACTCCCAGGCCTCCGGTCAGGGACTCGACACGGCGGTCTTCAACGCCCGAGCCCTCGGCGCGGTCATCCTCCAGCCGGGGACCGAGGCCGAGCTCCAGGCCGATGAGCCCTGGCCCCGCCGCGACGTCGTCGCGGCGGGCACGGTCGAGTGGCACTACGACCCCATCAAGGGTGTTGCCGACGCGCTGCGCAAGCGGGGGATTCGCGGACGCGTCGCGATCGTCGGCACGCAGATCCTCCCCATGAAGCACTGGCTCCAGCTGGAGCGGGAGACCGCCGCCGACGGCATCGAATGGGTGCACGACGACGACCTCGTCCTCAACGTCCGCCGCAAGAAGTCAGTTGCGGAGATCCAGTGCATGCGCGAGGGTGGCGAGATCATGACCACCGCGCTCAACCGCCTGATGCAGGGGCTGATCGACGGCGAGCCCGAGTCCGTGGCGGCGGGCGCGACCGCCGAGATCATCGTGCGCGAGGGCGGCGCCGTGCACATGATCCCCTGCTCGCACGGCGAGATGATCCGCTACTGGGTCTCTGATCCGCTCTACGGGCATTCGCACGCCGCTCCGCAGCGCGGTGACCTCGTCCGGGGCTGGATCTACGGCCCGGTTCGCGAGGGCTACTGGCTCGATCCGGGCCGAACCGCGGTCTGCGGGGGCAATCCCACGGCGGATCAGCGGTCGCTGGTGGAGGACAACGCACGGATCATCGAGACGCTGATCGAGGCGGTCCGTCCCGGCGCCCGGCTCAAGGACGTCGCGCTCCTCGGCCAGAAGCTCGTCACGGAGGCCAGCGACGAGAAGGATCAGGCCGCGGAGAAGTGGCCGCACTTCGGCCACTACATGGGGATGTTCTTCGAGACGCCCTACATCGGCGCGACGATGTGCAGCGAGGACGACACGTTCGAGGCGGGGACCGTCCTGGGCGTCGAGGCCTTCATCTCGCGAAAGGACGTCGGGGCCTCGGGGATCGAGCAGAACTTCATCCTCCATGAGGACGGGACGACCGAGGCGATCACGAGGTCCCCGTACCTGTGGTGGTGACTCCTCCCGACCCGCCGCTCGGCATCCCGGGGGAACGATCGCCCCCGCGCCAGCCGGTGCCCGCGCCGGCTGGCGCGGGCCGGAACCTGGAGCCATGCGGCACACGCTCGTAGACGCGCTCTCCGCCGCGGCCGAGATCGCTGCGTCGGGCTGCGACGTGGACGAGAAGGTCGCGGAGATCCTCGACGCGGCGGAACCGATCGTGCGCGTCGACGGGTGGATGATCTGGGGGATCGACCCGCTCACGAGTGAACGGACGCGGCTCTACGCGAAGGGATATCCCGAGCCGCTCATGGCGTATCTCGACGGACCCGATTTCGAGGTCGACGTCGTGACGCCGTTCGCGCAGTCCGAGAGCGGATGGCCGGCGCGGGTCCGCGACCTGCCCTTCAAGCCGCTGGACCTGCGCTGCATGTCCGAGTTCTACCTGCCGGTCGGGTTCGTCGAGGGGCTCGTGGCGCCGCTGGTGTCCGTGGGCGGGCGCTGCACGGGCTTCCTCGACGCCTCGGCGACCGATCGCCGCCACCCGTCCGACGAGGCGCGCCAGCTGATGGCCTACCTCTCACGTGTGCTGGGACGGCTCATCGACCCGGTCGAGGACAGCCGGCGCGCCGGTCGCCTGCTGGCCGGCGAGGAGTACGTCCTGCGCATCGAGCCCGCCGGCCGCCGGCCGAGCGGCGAGCCCGGAGCCCGGGTCCAGCTCGTGCGGTCCAGGAACGTCGGCGCCGAGCAGGAGCTCCTCGCGGACTTCAGCGGGCTGGTCCAACTGATCCTCGCGTCGACGGGCCACTGGTGGGCGACGCAGTTCTTCTGGGAGGGCCCGCTGGGCGAGTGGTACCGCTGTCGCTGCGTGCGCCGCCACGACGGCGCGATCGTCGTCGGCATCTCGGGGCTGCAGCGGCGGCCGTACGGCCTCAGCAAGCGGGAGCTCGAGGTCGTGACCCTCGTCGCCGATGGCGCCCGCAACGACGAGATCGCGGCGCGCCTCGTGGTGACGACCAGAACGGTCAAGGCGCACGTGCACCACATCCTCGAGAAGCTCGACGTCTCGTCGCGCTCGGCGGCAACGATGAAGGCCATCGAGGAGGGCATCCTCCTACGGCCGCCGCAATCCCCGCTTCCGGCCGGGCCCGGCATCGAGCGGCGGCCCCTGCCGTTGCCTCGCACGGCCGCGGCGCGCACGGCCGGCGGGCCGAAGCGTCCGACATGACGCTGCATGACGCGATCGCGCTCTCGGGCAGGCGAATCAGGTTTCTTGAACAGATGGGCAAGGCGAGGACTGCATGACACGACGGACAGTGGCGATCATCGGGGCGAGCCTCGCGGGGGCGAACGCGGCCGTGACGCTCCGTGACGAGGGATTCGACGGCGAGATCCTGCTCGTGGGCGAGGAGCCCGAGCTGCCGTACGAGCGGCCGCCCATGTCGAAGCAGTACCTCAGCGGCGAGCAGCCGTTCGAGAGCACGCTGATCCACCCGGCCGAGCTCTACCGCGAGCGCGACATCGAGCTGCGCCTCGGCACGTCCGTCACGGCGGTCGACGCGCGTGAGCGTGCGGTGGTGCTGGCCGACGGATCCCGCCTGCGGGCCGATGCGATCCTCGTCGCGACGGGCGCCCGCAGCCGGCGGCCGCCGATCCCGGGTCTCGAGCTCGCGGGGATCCACGATCTGCGATCGCGGGCCGATGCCGACGCGCTTCGCGGCGAGATCGCCCCCGGCCGGCGCGCCGTCATCGCCGGCATGGGGTTCATCGGCTGCGAGGTCGCCTCCGTGCTGCGCGCAGCGGGCGTGGACGTCGTGGCGATCGAGGCGTCCTCCACGCCGTTGGAGCGCGTGCTCGGACCAGAGGTCGGGCGCGTCATCGCCGACATGCACGCGGAGCACGGCGTCGAGCTCGTCCTCGGGGAGGGCGTGCAGAGCTTCGAGGGCGAGGACCGCGTCCGTGCGGTGCGAACGACCACGGGCCGGGTCGTCGAATGCGACTTCGTGGTCGCGGGTTTCGGCGCGCAGCCGAACGTCGAGTTCCTCGAGGGCACCGGGGTCGAGCTGGCCAACGGCGTCGTCGTGGACGCGTTCTGCCGTTCGTCGGTCGAGGGCATCTACGCCGCCGGCGACGTCGCCCTCCACGAGCATCCCCTCTTCGGGGAGCACATCCGGGTCGAGCACTGGCGCAACGCGATCCGCCAGGGCGCCGCGGCCGCACGTTCGATCCTCGGCAAGGGCACGTCGTACGACGAACTGCACTGGTTCTGGTCGGATCAGTACGACACCAACATCCAGTTCATCGGGCATCACCACGACTGGGACGAGCTCGTGGTGCGCGGCAGCCTCCAAGAGCGGCGCTTCGTCGCCTTCTACGTCAAGGACGGCGTGCCGCAGTCGGCGGTCGCCGTCAACATGGCTCGCGATCTGCGGCGCGCGACGGAGCTCCTGCGGGCGCGCCAGCCGGTGGACGTCGCCCTGCTGCGCGATCCCGACTCCGATCTTCGCAAGGTCGCCTCCGCATGAGCGCGAGTGCCGCAATGCCGGTGGTCATCGACCGAGCGCGCTCGCGCGATCGGATCGCCCACGACGTCCTCACCCTCACCGAGCCGCAGTACACCAGCAGCTCCACGGCGATCTGCCGCTACGCGTACACGCCCGAATACCGGCGTACGGCGGACTACTTCGCCGCTCGGCTCCGCGAGCTCGGGTTCGAGGTCTGGGAGGACGCGGTCGGGAATCTCGTCGGCCAGAACGTCCCGCGCGGCGAGCGGGTGTACGGGCTCGGCTCACATTGCGACTCCAACCGCAACGGCGGCCCCTGGGACGGCCCGCTCGGCGTGGCCGTGGCTCTCGAGGTCTGCCGGCTCTCCGGCGAGCACGGCCTCGACCTGCCGCTCCGTGTCATCTCGTTCCTCGAGGAGGAGGGGTCGGGCTTCGGGCAGATGCTGCTCGGCAGCAGGATCGCCGCCGGACGGATCACCGACGAGGAGCTGCGCGACGGGCTGCGGGCGATCGACGACGGCCGCCCGTTCGTGGAGCATGCGCGCGAGGCCGGCTATCGGCCGCAGGAATGGCGTTCCTGCAGCGAGACCCTCGACGATCTCGACGGCTGGATCGAGACCCACATCGAGCAGGGGCGGGTGCTGCAGGACGAGGGCACGACCCTCGGCATCGTGGAGGCCATTGCCGGCTACGTCCACGCCGACGTCCACCTGGACGGACGCGCGGGCCACGCGGGTGCGACACCGATGATCGGACGCGCCGATGCGCTGGCGACCGCGGCGGAGATCATCCTGGAGGCCGAGCGCCTGGCGGTCCAGGCGGGCCATGCGACCGTCGCGACGGTGGGCGAGCTCGACGTGGAGCCCGGCCTGATCAACGTCGTCCCGGGCGCCGTGCGCCTCTCGCTCGACACCCGCGGGGTGCGCGAGGACGCGTTCCGCGGGGTTGCGTCGGCCCTGGAGTCCTTCGCCCAGGAGGCCGCGCGCCGGCGCGGGGTCGCCGCGCGCTACGTGCAACGGACGGCGGTCGCGCCGACGCCGATGGATGCGGGGATCCTCGCGGCGCTGCAGGAGAGCGCCGATGCGGCGGGGATCACGCACCGCCGGATGGCCTCGGGTGCCGCGCACGACACGATGTGCGTCGCCGGCCGGGCGCCCTCGGCGATGGTCTTCGTCCCGTGCCGGGACGGCATCAGTCACGCTCCCGAGGAGGACTCCGACCCGGCTGACGCCGCGCTCGCGGCCGAGGTCGTGCTCAACGCGCTGGTCCGGCTGCGTGCGACCGCGCCGTCCTGACGGCGGCAGCGGCAGCCACGCGCGCTCAGCAGGCGGGAACGCTCACCGCGAGCCCGCCGCGCGAGGTCTCCTTGTACTTCTCGTTCATGTCCAGACCGGTGCGGCGCATCGCGTCGATGACGTTGTCGAGCGAGACGACGTGGCGTCCGTCGCCGCGGAGCGCGAGCTTGGCGGCGGCGATGGCCTTGCCGGCACCGAGTGCGTTGCGCTCGATGCAGGGCACCTGGACGAGGCCGGCGATCGGATCGCACGTCATCCCGAGGTGATGCTCCAGGGCGATCTCCGCCGCGTTGGCGACCTGGGCCGGGGTGCCTCCGAGGACCTCCGCCAGGGCGGCCGCGGCCATCGCGGCCGCCGATCCGACCTCGCCCTGGCAGCCGACCTCCGCGCCCGAGATCGAGGCGTTGTGCTTGATGAGGGCGCCGATCGCCGCGGCCGCCAGCAGCATGTGCACGCAGCCCGCCTCGTCGACGCCCTCGAAGACCTGGGCGTAGCGCAGGACGGCGGGGAGGACGCCGGCGGCGCCGTTGGTCGGCGCGGTCACGACGCGTCCGCCGGCCGCGTTCTCCTCATTGACCGCCATCGCCCAGAGGCCGACCCATTCGAGCTCCTCGAGGGAGCCGCCGGAGTCCGTCATGAGCGATCGGTGCAGCGCCGGCGCACGCCGTCGGACGCGCAGGCCACCGGGGAGCTCGCCCTCGGATCGCAGTCCGCGTTCGATGCAGTCGCTCATGGCGCGGGCGATCTGGCTCAGGCCGGCGGTCACCTCGTGCGCCGGGCGCAGCGCGGCCTCGTTCATCGCGGCGACGGCGGCGATGCCGCCGAGCCGTTGCGCATGCGCGACGAGCTCCTCGCCCGTGACATACGAAACCGGTGGCGACTCGCGCTCGGGGGGCTCAGCGGCGCCGTCCAATGTCAGGAAGCCACCGCCGATGGAGCGGTACGTGCGCTCGAGCAGGATGGCGCCGTCGCGATCGGCCGCCACGAAGCGCATGGCGTTCGGGTGCCCGGGAGGTCCGCCGCGCGCCTGCTTGTCGAGGTGGTATCCCACCGCGGCGCCGTGAGGAAGAACGACCTGCTCGGGTGCGGGATCCAGCGAGAGGACGGCTGCAGGGTCGACGGTCTCGGGATCGGCTCCCCCCAGGCCGGCGACGAGCGCGCGATCGGTCCCGTGACCCGTTCCGGTGAGTGCGAGCGACCCGTGGAGCACCACGCGGACGTTCGCCACCGAGGTCGCGGCGAGCTCTTGCGCAACCAGCCGAGCGGCGCGCATGGGCCCCACGGTATGGCTGCTCGACGGCCCGATGCCGATGCGGAAGAGATCGAAAGCTCCGGCCAACATGGGCACGAACGTATTGGTTGCCACAAGCGAACGCAAGGAATTGGTCCGACCACCAACTGGTCGAACCACGAATTGGTTGGACCACATGGGCTCTGGGCGGCTACGGTTCGCGGATGGACCTCCCGCGCGAGTTCGATCCGACGCTGCTGTTGGCGCTGAACCTGGCCGGCACCTTCGCGTTCGGCCTCAGCGGCGGGCTCGCCGCCGTCCGCGCACGGCTCGATCTGTTCGGCGTCGTCGTCCTGGCTGCCGTGGTCGCGCTGGCCGGGGGCGTCACGCGCGACCTGCTGATCGGCGTTCCGCCTGCGACGTTTCGCGACTGGGAGTACCTCGCGGCGGCCGGTGCCGCCGGGCTGGTCTGCTGCAGCGCGCCCCGTGCGCTGGATCGGGTGCACCCAGGGGTTCAGGTGTTCGACGCGGTTGGGCTGGCGGTCTTCTGCGTGACGGGCGCGGCGACGGCGCTGGACGACGGTCTCGGGCCGGTGCAGGCCGTCCTGCTCGGTGCCGTCTCCGGGATCGGCGGGGGGATCCTTCGCGACGTGCTTCTGCGCGAGGTGCCGACGGTGCTGCGCCACGACCTCTACGCGATCCCCGCGCTACTGGGCGCCGGCGTTCTCGTGGTCGCACGCGAGATGGGCGTCACGAGTCCGGTGATCCCGATGATCGCGGCCGGCGCCTGCCTGATCGCGCGCCTCGTCGGCCTGCGGTTCGCGATCGACATCCCGACCGCCGCGTCCGGACCGCAGACGCGACGGCGGCGGCGGCGCCTCCCGCGCGAGCGCTGAGGCGCACCGCGGGCCACCGGCCCGCGACGGCCGTCGTTCAGATCCTCGGGTCCCTGCGCTCGGCGCTGTCCGCGGTGCGATCGTCGCCGGTCAGCTCTCGGTCGCGCTCGAAGCGGGAGTCGCCCGCGTCGGGCAGCTGGTCGTCGGCCAGGCCGCGCTCGTGCAGGTCGGCGCGCGACTCGTGGACCCCGGCCTCGGCCCGGGCCCGCTGGGCCTCGCGCTCGGCGGCATCGGCTCGGGCGCGCATCTGGTCGGCGTCGTCACGATGACGGTCGGCGGCGACGGCGCGTCGCTCGTCCATGCGGCGCTGTGCGGTGCGCTGGCGGGCTCGCGGCATGGCGACGAGCGCGACCACGACGAGCAGAGCGACGACCACGATGATGGCGATGATCAGGCCGGTGCTCATGACGTTCCCCTCTCGGTTGGGTACGCGCCTGGTCTACCCGCCGCCGGCCCGGGCAAAGCGGGAGAATGCGCAGCCGTGACCTCGCGCCCCCGCTGCTACGTCGCCTCGCCGCTCGGCTTCACCGAGGCCGGCCGCCACTACTACAACGCGATCTACCTGCCCGCGCTGGCGGCGGTCGTCGAGCCCGTGGACCCGTGGTCGTTCACCACGCCGGCCGAGCTGCAGGCCGCCGAGCGCGACGGCGCGTGGCCCGAGCTGAACGCGCGCATCGGCGCGCGCAACGTGGAGGCGATCCGCTCCTGCACCCTGCTCGCCGCCCATCTGGACGGCCAGGAGGTCGACTCCGGCACCGCCGCGGAGATCGGCTTCGGCTCGGCGCTCGGGCTGCGCTGCTTCGGGCTGCGCGGCGACTGGCGCGAGGCCGGGGAGAAGGGCGCCGCCGTCAACCTGCAGGTCGAGTCGTTCATCCTCCTCAGCGGCGGTCGCGTTGTCGGCGACCTCGCGCAGCTCGTCGAGGCGCTGCGCCAGGCCGCGGCGGATCTCGCGACGCCCGCCTGCAGCGGCGGGCGGAGCAGGGGCTCTACGCGGCGGCAGCCGGGCCCGCGGTGAGCTGGCGCTTGATGCGCCACTCGCCCCACAGCGAGCCGGGAGGGCCGAGGGTGACGATGGTGACGAGCAGGAACCACCAGCCCCACAGGCCCTCCAGCGCGCCGATGCCGATCAGCGCGCACAGGCCGATGAAGCCGATGCCGTGGATGGGTCCGAGGACGGACACGAGGCCGTGGGTGTCGGTGATGGCGGCGATCACGAGCGGCACGAGGAGGACCGCGTCGATGATGGCCAGCCACTTGACCCAGTTGAGGCGGCGCAGGATGGTGGAGGAGTCGGACATCGCGGCCTCAGCGTAGTGACCGCTTGCCCCGGAAGAGACCGGGTGGTCCGGCGCTATCCTCGAACAAGCTCTCCCGGCAACCGAGGAGTACTGACGTGCAGGAGATGGTGATCTATGGCGTGTCCTTCGACATGGTCGGCAAGCAGCCGATCGTGTTGCTGAAGGCCGTCGACTCCAACAAGTTCCTGCCCATCTGGATCGGCCACCCTGAGGCGGCAGCGATCCTGATGAAGCTGCAGGGCGCCTCGACGCCCCGTCCGATGACGCACGACCTGCTCAACGACATGCTCGGTGAGCTCGACGTGAAGTGCACGCAGGTGTCGGTGACCGAGCTGCGCGAGAACACGTTCTTCGCCTCGATCACCCTGTCGGTCAACGGCCGCGAGCTGGAGATCGACTCCCGCCCGTCGGACGCCCTGGCCCTCGCCGTGCGCTCCGGCGCGCCGATCTTCGCGGCCGAGGACGTCATCGCCGAGTCGGCGATCGAGTTCGAGCATGACGTCGAGGACACCGAGGAGGTCGTCGAGAAGTTCAAGGACTTCCTCGACCAGGTGACACCCGAGGACTTCGCGGCAGGCGAGCAGTAGGCGAATCGGCCCTAGGGGGCCGATTCGCTTGTGAAGCGGCCCCGGGGGGCCGCTTCACGGCTACGGCTGGGACTTCACGGTTACGGCTGGGACTTCACGGCTGGGGTCGCTTCAGGGGCTAGAGCGGCAGCTTGCCGCGGCCCTGACGACCCTTGGACGCGCTCTTGTTCGTCGCCTTGCGGGAGGTGGAGAAGGGCTTGGCCAGCCAGGTGCCGAGCTTGCCCGGGGCCATGGAGGCGCCGGACTGACCGGTGCCGAGGACCTTGTCGACGCCCTTCTGGGGATGGCGCGACAGGCGTGGTGCCAGAAACCCGAGGACGAGCAGCACGATGCAGATGACGATGATCCCGGCGATGAGCATGGACGCCGTCTACCCGGGCGGACGCGCCGCCAGTCGCTACGCCGGGATCGTCGACCGCGCCGCCCGCTCGACCAGGCGGTCGACGAGGACGTCGAAGGCCAGGTCGCCGGCTTCGGCGGCCTCGCTCATGCGGGAGTCCTCCGCGAGGCTGGGGACGCAGGTGACCTCGAGCACGGTCAGCTCGCCCTCCACCGTGCGCATCAGGTCGATGCGCGCGTAGCCGCGGCAGCCGAACAGCGTCCACGCCTCGACCGCGAGCTGCTGCGCGCGGGTGACGTCGGCGGGGGAGAGGGTGGCGTGGCAGAAGGGCGGCAGCGGCTCGCCGTCGACGACCGAGACGACCACGTCGTCGCCGGTGACGTGTCGCTCGAGCAGGACACGGCGGTCATAGGTGAACGCCGCGACCAGCGCCCCCGGCATCTGCGTCGCCGACGAGACGAACTTCATCCCCAGCGCGAGCCCGCCGCGGGCCGGCTTGACGATGATCGGGAACGAGAGCCGCTCCTCGATGACCGGCAGCGCCTCGGCGGCCCCGAGCTCGCGGAAGGCGGCCTCGGAGAAGGAGTGGAAGTCGGGCGTCGGCAGCCCGGCGTCGCGCATGAGGTGCTTGGCCAGGACCTTGTCCCAGCAGCGCGCGCAGACGGCGGCGCTGGAAGCGGTGTGCGCGATCCCGAGGACCTCGAGCAGCTCCTGCACCGTTCCGTCCTCGGCCTCGCGACCATGCAGCGCGATGAACGCGACCTCGGGATCGACGGTGCGCAGCTGACGCACGAGGTCACCGCGCACGTCGATCGTCACGGCCTCGTGGCCGAGGCGCTCGAGCGCGGCCTCCACGCGTGCGCCGCAGCGCAGGGAGATCTGGCGCTCCAACGACCGTCCTCCTCGGAGGACGGCGACCCGGGTCACCGCGAGCCCCGCGCCCGGCCGTCGTCGGAGTCACGCCGCGGGAGCGGCACGACGTTGGCAGCGGCGCCCGGCGTGGCCCCCGCGTCGATCGCGGGGACCGGCGGTGCGGCGGGAACGGCGGGGGCGGCACCGGTCAGCGTGCCGTAGAGGGCGACCTGCTCGTGCACGACCTTGCCGATGCGCCGCACGCCCTCGCGGATGTCGTCTTCGGCCACGCCGGAGAAGTTCAGCCGCATCGAGGAGCCGCCGCGGCCGTCGAGGTACGCGGCGCGTCCGGGGACGAACGCGACGTTCTCCTCCAGCGCCCGGACCAGGAGGTCGGTCGTGTCGATGTAGTCGGGGAGCGTCGCCCACAGGAACAGCCCGCCCTGGGGCGCCGTCCATGCCGCCTCGGGGCCGAAGAAGTCGGCGAGCGAGTCGAGCATGACGTCGCGGCGGCGGCGGTAGAGCTCCTTGAAGACGTCGAGCTGCTCGGCCCACAGCCCGGAGCGGAAGTACGTCGCGACGAACATCTGCGACAGCGACGACGAGCAGAGGTCCGCGGCCTGCTTGCCGATGTTCAGCTTCTGGAACACCGGGCGCGGCGCGACGGCCCAGCCGACGCGGATGCCGGCCGAGAGGATCTTGGAGAACGTGCCCAGGTAGATGACGAACTCGCCGCCGTCCAGCGAGTAGAGCGTCGGCAGCGGCTCGCCCTCGTAGCGCAGCAGGCCGTACGGGTTGTCCTCGAGGATCAGCAGCTCACGCTCGCGCGCGACCTCGACCAGCCGTTTGCGCCGCGGCAGCGACATCGTGACGCCACCGGGGTTGTGGAAGGTGGGGATCGTGTAGATGAACTTCGGGGTGCGGCCCTCGGCGGCGAGGCGGTCCAGCGTCTCCTCGAGCTCGTCGATGCGCATCCCGTCGGCGTCCATCTCGATCTGCACGACGTCGGCCTGGAAGGAGCCGAAGCAGGGCACCGCGCCGGGATAGGTCGGCGCCTCGGCGATGATCACGTCGCCCGGGTCGATCAGCGTGCGGCAGACGAGGTCGATGACCTGCTGGCCGCCGCTGGTGACGAGCACGTCCTGCGGGTCGATGCCGGTCATGCCCTCGGCCGCCATCACCTCGGCGATCGCGTCGCGGACGTCCTCCAGGCCCTCGGTCGGGCCGTACTGCAGCGCCTTGACCGAGCTCTCCGCGGCGATCTGCGCCGTGACCTTGCCCATGACCTCGGCCGGGAAGGCGCTCATGTCGGGCAGCCCGCCGGCCAGCGAGATGATGTCGGGCTGCGAGGTCAGCGCCATCAGGTCGCGCATGGCCGAGCTCCGCGTCTGCTTCGCGCGCGTCGAGAAGAGGCCTGCGTAGCGCTCGAGATCGCGGGCCGATCGTGAGCCTGTCGGGGGACGTGAAGTCATGACGCGGGTGCCGCCGGGTAGCTTGGACGGTACAGGACCAACGTCATGCGCCTCTTCCTCGACATCTGCACCGGAGCCGGCCTCGCCGCCGCGGCCGGCATCCGGCCATTCCTGCCCGCGCTCGTCGCCGGCGTCCTCGCGCTGCTCAACGCGACGATCGACTTCCAGCACACCGACTACGCCTTCCTGGAGAAGCCGTGGTTCCTGATCGTGATCGCCGTGGCCATGGTCGCGACGTTCGCCCTGGAGCGCGCGCGCGGTGCCGCGGCGCTCGAATCGGGCCCGGTCGGGATCGCGCTGGCGCTGATCGGCATCGTCCTCGGCGCGCTGCTCTTCGCCGGCACGCTGGCCGACCACGGCTACACCGCCTGGCCGGGGCTCGTCGGCGGCGCCGTCTGCGCCGCGCTGGGCCACTTCGCCGTCCGTCCGCTCATCACGCGCGTGCGGGCTCGGGTCGACGACGCGGTTCGCGGCGCCCTGTCGGCCTACCAGGAGTTCGCCGCCTTCGCCGGCGCGCTGCTGGCCGTCCTCGTGCCGCCCGTCTCGATCCTGCTGGTCGGCTTCCTCGCCTGGCTGATGATCGGCGGGCGCCGGCGCGAGGGCGAGAAGTACGCGGGCCTGCGCATCCTGCGATGACGCGCGGGGCCTGACCCGGTGAAGAAGCTCGTCCTCGCGGTCATCGACGGGTGCAAGCCGTCGATGCTCGAGCGGGCGGTCGCGACCGGCCGGGCGCCCGCGCTGAAGGCGATCCTCGACCGCGGCGTCTACGTCGACGACTCGGTCGCCGCCTTCCCGTCCGTCACGCCGGTGTGCGCGGCGTCGATCGCCACCGGCACGGGTCCCGACCAGCACCACATCCCGTCGATGAACTGGTACTCCCGCGAGGAGCGCCGCTACATCGAGTACGGCTCGTCGTTCTCGGCGTCGCGGCGGTTCGGGCTGGCCCGGTCGCTGATCGACACCGTCTACAACATGAACGGCCACCACCTGTCGGCCGACGTGTCGACGGTGTTCGAGAAGCTCGATGACGCCGACATCCGCACCGCCGGCACGACGTACCTGATGTACCGGGGCCGCCACCGCCACGAGGTCGCCCGCGACAACATCCTCTCCCGCGCCGCGGGGGCGCTCTTCAAGCACTCGGTGCTGGGCCCGCGCGAGCTCTTCTACGCCGACATCTTCGCCAGCCGCAAGACGCCGTGCCGCTCGACGCTCGGCCTCCCGGGTGCCCGCGACCAGCATTCGGGCTGCGTGGCCGAGGTGCTCGTGCGCGACGACCTGTTCGACTTCCTGCTGCTGTCGCTGCCCGACAACGACACGTACTCCCACAAGCACGGCCCGCACGCCCAGGTCGAGTCGATCGCGGCCGCCGACCGCCAGATGGTGCGGATGATGGACGCGGGCGGCGGGATCGAGGCGTTCCTCGACGAGCACGCGGTGATCGTCGCCGCCGACCACTCGCACGCGGGCGTGGAGCGCGTCACCCACCTCCCCGAGGCGTTCGAGGACTTCGCGATCCTGCGCCCCGCGGCCGACAACGCCGACGAGGCCGAGATCGCGGTCTGCCCCGCGCAGCGCTCGGCCGGGCTCTACGCGCTGGTCCCCGAGGGTCGCAACGCGCTGCTGCCGCGGCTGATCGCGACCGCGCGCCGCACCCCGGGCGTCGACCTCACGATGTGGCGCACGTCCAGCGGCGAGGCGGCGATCGCCAGCGCGACCGGCGAGCTGCGCTTCGCTCCGGGCAGCGACGTCGTCGACCGCCGCGGCGAGCGCTGGTCGGTCAGCGGCGACCTCGACGTCCTCGGCGCCAAGATCGAGGACGGGCGGCTGCTCACGCCCGCCTACCCCGACGCGCTCTCCCGCGTGTGGTCGGCGATCACCGCGCCGACGTCGGGCGACGTCCTGCTCAGCGCCGCCCCTGGGTACGAGTTCGCCGACTGGGGCGGCCAGGCGCACGTCGGCGGCGGCAGCCACGGCTCGCTGCACGCGTCGGACTCGCTCGGCGTGCTCGCATGGTGCGGCACCGGCCCCGCCACGCGGGAGGTGCGCGAGGAGTGGTCGCTGCGGGACATCACCCCGATGATCGCCGAGCACTTCGGCGTCGCATAGGACCGTGATGCTCCTGCGGATCTGGCTGCTGTCGCTCGTGCTCGCCATCGTGGTCGTGGCCCCCGCGGCGGCGGCGACCACCCCGGCCACGACGACGTCCCCGGTCGCCGGCAGCACGACGGTCCCCGGCGTGGCGCCCGCGACGATCACGACCACGGTCGACTTCAACGCGCTCACGCGGCCCGAGACGCTGGACATGGTCCCCCAGGACCATCAGCGCAGCGGCCGCGAGGTGCTGAACACCGCGTCCCGGCTGGAGAAGATCCGCAAGGAGCGGACCAAGTACCCCGGTTCGACCGCCGACGTCTTCATGAAGGGCCCGCTGCGCTGGCAGGTCTCCTTCTACGACAAGCAGCGCCACGAGATCGGGCAGGTGCTGATCGACGACGCGTCCGGCGCGGTGCTCGAGGCGTGGACCGGCCCGCAGGTCGCCTGGACGATGGCGCGCGGCTACCCGGGCGCGTTCGGGCGCAAGGCCGCGGCGGTCTACGTCTGGATCCCGCTGCTGATCCTGTTCCTCGTGCCGTTCATCGACTGGCGCCACCCGCTGCGGATGCGCCATCTCGACCTGGCGGCGCTGTGCTCGCTGTCGATCTCGCTGGCCTTCTTCAGCAACGGCAACCTCGGCTGGTCGGTCCCGACGACCTACCCGCCGCTGATCTACCTGGTCCTGCGCCTGCTGTACCTGGGCCTGCGACGCGACGCGCCGGCGCCCAAGCCCTATCTGCTCGGGGGTGGGCGGGGGCTGAGATGGCTGGCGATCGCGACGATCTTCCTCGTCGGCTTCCGCGTCGGGCTGAACGTGACCGACTCAAACGTCATCGACGTCGGCTACTCGGGCGTGATCGGCGCCGACAAGATCAGCCACGGCCACGACCTCTACGGCAACTGGCCCAGCGACGATGCCAGCGGCGACACCTACGGCCCGGTCAACTACCTCGTCTACGTGCCGTTCGAGGCGATCTGGCCCTGGCACGGCAGCTGGGACGACCTGCCCGCCGCGCACGCCGCCGCGATCTTCTTCGACCTCCTGTGCCTGGGCGGCATGTTCCTGCTCGGGCGGCGGATCCGCGGACCCTCCCTGGGGATCGTCCTCACCTACGCATGGGCGGCGTTCCCGTTCACCCTCTTCAGCCTCGACACGAACTCCAACGACGGGCTCGTCGCGGCGTTGCTGATCGGCGTGCTGCTGGTGGCGAGCAAGGCTCCGGCGCGAGGGGCGATGGCCGCGCTCGCGGGCTTGACGAAGTTCGCCCCGCTGGCGCTCGTGCCGCTGCTGGCCACCCACGGCTCCCAGGACGAGCCGTGGCCGCGCAAGCTGCGCACCGTCGCGCTGTTCGCGCTCGGCTTCCTCGTCGTGGCCGGGATCGTGATGCTGCCGGTCTGGCTGCAGGGCGACCTGCGCACCTTCTACGACCGCACGATCGGGTTCCAGCTGGACCGCGGCGCGCCGTTCTCGGTCTGGGGCTACTACGGCGGGCTGCACGGGCTGCAGATCGCCGTCCAGGCGTTCACGGTGCTGTTCGCGATCGCCGCGGCCTTCATCCCGCGCCGGCCCGACGTGATCGGCCTGGCCGCGATCGCCGGCGCGATCCTGCTCATGCTGCAGCTGGGCACGACGTACTGGTTCTACCTCTACGTCGTGTGGATGGTCCCGTTCGCGTTCGTCGTCTTCTTCGGCCGGGACGCCGCGCCCGAGGAGCCCGGTCCGCCGGCCCCGGAGCCCGAACCCGACTCGGCCCCCGCGCCACCGCCCGTCCTCGCCGCGCCATGATCCTGCGAGCGCTCGCGCTCGTCGCCGTCTACGCGCTGGCCACGACGGTCGGACCCACGTCCGACACGTCGATCAACGACCTCTACGTCTACTCGGTCTACGCCGACGCGGTCCACCAGGGGCTGCGGCCGTTCCTGGACTTCGGGTTCGAGTACCCGCCGCTGGCGCTCTACCCGATCGTCCTCAGCGACGGCGATCCGTGGCGGCTGGCGATCGGGATGCTCGCCTGCCTGCTCGTGACGCAGTGGTGCTGCGAGCGGCTGGCCGGCCCGAAGGCGGGCTGGATCATGGCCGTCTCGCCGCTCCTGCTGGGCGCGATGGTGCGCACGCACTTCGACGCGCTGCCCACCGCCCTGGCGCTCGGCGCGCTCGTGGCCTTCGCGGCGGGAGCGGGCGCGGCCCTGCCGCTGCGCCGCGACCTGCTCACGCCGATCGGCTTCTTCCTGCTCGCGCTGGGCGGGATGGTCAAGCTGTGGCCGCTGGCCCTGGTGCCCGTCGCGGTCGTCTGGCTGTGGGCGCGCGGGCAGCGCTCGTCGGCGGTGCTGGGCGTGGTGATCACCGTGGTGGTGAGCGTGGCGATCCTCGCGCCGTTCCCGCGCGACGGCCTGCGCGACGCCGTCCGCTTCCACCAGGACCGCCCGGTCCAGATCGAGTCGGCGCCGGCCACGGTCCTGTGGGCCCTGGGCCGCTCCTCCGTGACCGGCGACCCGATCCGCCACGACGTCTACAAGTCCAACGGGCTGGCCGGCGGCGACGCCCACACGGTGGAGATCCTGTTCCAGCTGCTGCAGGTCGTCGCGCTGCTGGGTGCCGCCGTGCTGGCCGCGCGCGCCCGCGACGTCCGCCAGCTCGGGCTGTGCTCGATGCTGGCGGTGCTGGTGTTCGTCGCCTTCGGGAAGGTCCTCTCGCCCCAGTACCTCGTGTGGCTGGTGCCGTTCGCGGCGGTCGCGTGGGCGTGGGGCGCGCGGACCAGCGCGCTGCTGACCCTCGCCGCGTCCGTGGTGACCCAGGTCGAGTTCCCGGGGCGCTACTTCCACCTGCTGACCGGCGACGAGACGACCTTCCTGATCGTCGCGCTGCGCAACGCGCTGCTGATCGCCGCGGCGATCAGCCTGGCAGCAGCAGCTGCTCGATCGCCGTCGCGCGCGGCGTCGACGCCGCGCACGTCACCAGCACGCCCATGAGCCACGGGTCGTCCTCCGAGGTGTCGTAGTGCACGGACATCTGGGTCATCATCGACTCGATCGCCTGCTCCTTGCGCACCCCGATCACGCCGCCGCGCGGGCCGGTCATGCCGACGTCGGTGATGTACGCGGTGCCTCCCGGCAGCACGCGCGCGTCGGCGGTCGGGACGTGCGTGTGCGTGCCGACGACAGCGCTCACGCGCCCGTCCAGGTACCAGCCGAGCGCAACCTTCTCGCTCGTCGCCTCGGCGTGGAAGTCCACGAGCACGTGGTCGACACGGCCCTCGAGCTC
>JAOPZL010000243.1 GCA_025964175.1 Solirubrobacterales bacterium | reverse complement strand
GCGCGGCCGGCGCCTGGGCGCGGCACTCGGCCACGATCCGCGCCGCGAAGTCCGCGTGGGCCTCGCCGGGCTGCAGGCCGCCGCCGGCGGGCAGGAAGAAGCGCAGCTTGATCCGCGGACGGCGCGGGAAGGCAGCGACGTCGACCGTCCCCACGATCGAGCAGCACACGACCGCCGCCTCCGGCACCGCCTCGGCCAGACGGCCGATGCCGCCGCGCGGGCGCAGCTGTACGCCCTGGGAGCGGGTGCCCTCGGGAAAGATGCCGATGCAGATCCCGGAGTGCAGCCCCTCGATCGCCCGCTCCAGGGCGCCGATGTCGCCGCGGCCACGGTCGATCGGGATCTGCCCCATGCCGTTCAGCACCCAGCCGACGGGCTTGGTCTTCCACAGCGACGACTTCGCCAGCGCGTGGATCTGGCGCACCGGCCGGGCGGCGAGGCCGACGGCGATCGGGTCCCAGTAGCTGTCGTGGTTGGCGGCCAGCAGCAGCGGACCGTCGTGCGGGAGCACCTCCAGGCCGGAGATCTCCATGCGGCCCCACCAGCAGACGACGGGCGTACTCGCCGCCATCACGGCGCGGTACGCGGCGGTGAGCTCGGTCATCAGGGGAGGTGCGTCGTCTCGTTGAAGCCGCGCAGCAGCCAGTACCCGTCGGCGAACAGCACCAGGCGCGTCAGCGAGCAGTTGTCGGCGTGCGCGAAGGCGAAGTTCCGGCTGCTCGTCGCCTGGCGGCAGATCTCGCCGATCACGCCGCCGTGGACGAACGCGGCGCCCGTGCGCCCGGGCCCGATCGCCGCGGCGACCTTCAGCACGCCGGCCCGGACCCGCGCGGCGAAGTCGTCCATCGGCTCGGCGCCGGGGATGACGTCCCAGCGCTCCTCGCGCAGCGCCTGAAGGGCGATCGGGTCGCCCTCGCGGATGCGGATGCGGTACTCGCCGCCCTCCCACTCGCCGAGATGGACCTCGGTGAGCTCGGGGATCACGGTCGGCTCCAGGCCGCTCCAGGCGACCGTCGGCGCGGCCGTCTGCACCGTGCGCTGCAGGGTGGTGACGAACAGCGCGCTGAGCGTCTCGCCGCGCAGGCGCTCGGAGGCCGCCGCCGCCTGCTCGATGCCCTCGGGCGCCAGCGGCGGGTCGCCCCAGCCGTCGGGCGTCAGCTCGTGCGACTGCCCGGGGAAGACGGGGGCGGAGGCGCCGTGGCGGACGAAGACGATCTCCGTGGCGTCGGGTGGCAGCGCGAAGCGGCGCTGCCCGTAGCCCTCCGCCGGGGCCGGCTCGGCGTCGCTCATGTGTGCTTGACGTTGATGACGTCGCCGTCGTGCATCACGTAGTCGCGGCCCTCGAGGCGCAGCAGGCCGCGATCGCGCGCCGGGCCCGTGCCACCCGCCTCGAGCATCTCCTCCCAGCCGATGACCTCGGCCCGGACGAAGCCCTTCTGGATGTCGCCGTGGATCTCGCCCGCGGCGTGCCAGACGGTCAGCCCGTCGCGCAGGTGCCAGCACTGGGCGATGTGGTCGCCGACGGTGAAGAACGTGTTCAGGCGCAGCAGCGCGAAGGCGCCATGGGAGACGCGGTCCAGGCCCGAGTCCTCCAGGCCGAGCTCCTCGCGCATCATCGCCGCCTCGTCGTCGTCGAGCTCGCTGATCTCGGCCTCCAGGCGCGAGGAGACGGCGACCGCGCCCGCGCCCTGGGCGGCGGCGTAGTCGGCGATGGCCTGCGGGACCTCGGTGTCGCCCTCGTCGACGTTGGCGACGAACAGGACGGGCTTGGAGGTCAGCGATCCGAGGTTGCGCAGCACGTGGGGCGCCTCGGCCGGCACGGCCACGGTGCGCGCGGCGCGGCCGGACTGCAGCGCCGGGATCAGCTCGCGCAGGAACGCCTCCTCGGCGATCGCCTCCTTGTCGCCGCTGCGGGCGGTCTTCACGACCCGCTCCAGGCGCCGCTCGGCCTGCTCGAGGTCGGCCATGATCAGCTCGGTCTCGATGATCTCGATGTCGGCGATCGGGTCGACGCGGCCCTCGGAGTGGATGACGTTCTCGTCGTGGTGCGCGCGGACGACGTGGACGATCGCGTCGGTCTCGCGGATGTTGGCCAGGAACTTGTTCCCCAGGCCCTCGCCCTTGTGCGCCCCGGCGACCAGGCCCGCGATGTCGTGGAAGTCGATGTGGTCGTAGCGGATGTCGTCCGCGCCGGTGAGCGCCGCGAGCTGGTCGATCCGCCGATCGCGCACGGGAACGACCGCGACGTTCGGGTCGATGGTGGTGAACGGGTAGTTGGCTGCTTCCGCGCCCGCCTTGGTGAGCGCGTTGAACAGGGAGGACTTGCCCGCGTTGGGCATGCCGACGATGCCGACCTTCATGGGCGCCGGACGATAGCCGCCACCCCGAGGCCGAGCAGCGCGCCGGCCGCGATGTCGGTCGGGTAGTGGACCCCGAGGTAGACCCGCGAGACGCCCATCGCGGTCGCCGCGACCAGCAGCGGCGTGCGCGGCAGCAGCGGCCCGAAGGCGTGCGCGGCCGCGAACGACGTGGCGGCGTGGGCGCTGGGGAACGACAGCTGCGTCGGGGTGGTGATCAGCGCCGGCAGGTCCTCCAGCGCGGGCCGGCGGCGGCGAGCCACGACCTTGAGCGCCGTGTTCAGCGCGTACGTCCCGGCCACCGCGCCCGTCGCGCGCAGCCACCGGGAGCGACGCGGGCGATCGACCAGCGCGCCGGTCGCGCCGATGGCGAGCCAGACCGCGGCGTGCTCCCCCGTGGCCGAGAACGCGCGCACCGCGGGGGTCAGCGATCCGTGGTGCAGATCGCCGCGCACGAAGCGGTAGACGACGAGGTCGGTGGTGGCCAGCCGGCGCGCGATCGGGCCGCCGGAGAGGCGGCGGATCAGCGAGCGGCGAGCGCCGGGGTCGGAGGGCGGAGGGACGGACGTCACGTTGGGCCGTCGCCACGATAGGCCACACTGGCCCCGTGCATCTGACCCTCGTGGCCAACACGGACGCCGGCGCCGGCACCGACGCAGACGCGATCGCCGACGCGCTGCGCGCTCAGGGCGCCGACGTGCGCCTGCTCGACATCGAGGACGCGGCGCGCGCCGCCCGAGGCGCGTGCGATCGCGTCGTCGTGGCCGGCGGGGACGGCTCCCTCGGCGTCGTGGCCGCCGTCGCCGGACCCGCCCACCTGCCGATCGCCGTCATCCCGACCGGCACCGCCAACGACTTCGCCCGCGCGCTCGAGCTGCCCGGCGACCGTGCCGCCGCGGTCGCGCTGGCCGCCGATCCCGCCGCCGGCTCGCGCTCGGTCGAGCTGGCCCATGCCGGCCGCCGGCCGTTCCTCAACGCGGCCAGCTGCGGCCTGTCGGTCATCGCCGCCCGCCGCGCGGAGCCGCTGAAGCGGCGCCTGGGTCCGCTCGCCTACGCGGTCGGGGCCGTGCAGGCCGGGCTGACCGGCCGGCCCCGCCACGCCCGCGTCATCGCCGGCGACGAGGTCGTCCACGACGGCCCCGCCTGGCAGGTCCTCGTCGCCGCGAGCGGCTCCTTCGGCGGCGGCAGCGGGATCGCGGTGGCCGATCCGACGGACGGCCAGCTCGACGTCGTCGTCCTGGAGGCGGGTTCGCGCCTGGCGTTGATCCGCCGGGCCTTCGGGCTGCGCAGCGGCCGCGTCACCGAGCAGCCCGGCGTGACGCACGCCCGCGCCCGTCGCATCGAGGTCAAGGTGTCGGGCGGGACGCGCTGGAACGTCGACGGCGAGGTCTGCCAGCTCGGCGCTGTGGTCTTCACCGGCGAACGAGACGCCGTCGAGGTCATCGTCCCCTAGGGGGTCTGGTCCTCGTCGGAGAAGCCGGCGATGAGCTTGCGCAGGCCGCGCACGAACAGGTCCTCGTCGCGTACGGGGTCGTCGACCGACAGCCGCATCATGCGCGCCAGCCCCTGCGCCGCCTCCGGCAGCTCGGACACCGAGCTTCCCGGCGAGGCGCCGGCGGCCAGCCGGGCGGTCACCAGCAGCACGGAGCCGATCGTGAACGAGGCGTACGCGTGGAAGGCCAGCGCCGCCGCCTCGCCGTGCAGCCCGAGCCGTTCGAACGTCCCGGCCAGGAGCTCGAGGTTGGTGTCGAGGCGATCGCTCGTCTCGGTGGTGGAGGCCAGGTGCGCGGCGGCCGCCGGGTGGGCGACGAACGCGCGGCGCGTGACGAGTCCGGCGGTGACGAGCACCTCGGCCGGATCGATGGCGAGCGGATCGGGGATCCGGGCGAAGCCGGCCGCCGCGGCCTCGCGCCAGACGAGCTCGACGACGGCGTCGTAGATCGCCCCCATCGACGGGAAGTGGTGGTAGATCGCGGTCGGCGCGACCTTCAGCGCCGCCGCCAGCCCGCGGATGCTCGGCGGGTCGCCCTGGTCGAACTGGCGCAGTGCCTCTGTGGCGATCTCCTCCCGCGTGAGGTGGGTGTCGCGATGCTTTGCGAGGCGGGCCATTGACCTACTCCGGCAGAAACCGCACACCGTTCGGTGGGAGGCGGCGCGAGCTCTGCTCACGCCGCCTCCGCGAACGGCGGTCAGCGACCGAAGCCCACCTTCGGCTCGGGGTTCTCGGTCCGCACCCACAGCACGTGGCCGAGGTTCATGCGCACCTGCCCGTCGGAGGTCTTGAGGTCGTGCCAGCCCTCGCTGCCGATCGCTCCGAGGAGCGTGTCGAGGTCGGTCTGGTCGACCTTGAGGCCGAGCGGTGGACTGGCCTGGAAGCCGATCGATACCTGGACTGCCATGTTCCTCAGTGCTCCTTGGACGGCTGGACGATCTCGGTGAGCACGCCGCCCGACGCGCTCGGATGCAGGAAGGCGACGCGCGAGTCGCGGATGCCGACGCGGGGCTGCTCGTCGATCAGCCGCGTGCCGGTCGAGCGCAGCTGGCGCAGGGTCAGCTCGATGTCATCGGTCTGGTAGGCGACGTGGTGGATCCCCGGGCCGCGCTTGGCCAGGAACTTGCCGACAGGAGTCTCGGGCGACAGCGGCGCGAGCAGCTCGACGTGGTTCTCGCCGATGTCGAGCAGCACCGCTTCGACGCCCTGGGCCTGCACCGTCTCGCGATGGACGAGCTCCATCGCGTAGGTCTGCTCGTAGAGAGCGATGGCTGCGTCGAGGTCCTCGACCGCCACCCCGATGTGATCGATGCGGGCAAACATGCAGTCGGGATGGTACGAGAGGAGCTCAGGTGACGAGCTGCAGCCGGTCGCTGGGCACGATCTCGCGCCCGACCTTGGCCCGCGGGACGCCGTCGACCTCGACGACGTCGGCGGTGAAGTCGTTGGAGCCGCGGATCAGCGACGAGCCGACGCCGTACACGTCGACCGGCACGCCCTCGGCCTCGAAGCGGCGGATGCGCTCCGCGTCGAAGCCGCCCGACACGACGATGTGCACCCGCTCGAAGCCCTCCGCGTCGAGCGCGGCGCGGACCCGGCGCACGAGCTCGGGCTGGACGCCGCGCAGGTCGGTGCCCTCCAGCGCCCGGTCCACCAGCGTCTCCGACGTGTCCAGGCGCACGCCCCAGAGGTCGTCGCCCAGCGCCCGGGCCACGGCCAGCGAGGTGCCGACCGAGTCGTTGTCGAAGTCGACGAGCACGGTGATGTTCATGCTCGCCGCGTACTCGTGGGCGAAGGCGTGGGCGGCGGCCACGGTGTCGCCGTCGTAGGCGGCGATCAGGCCATGCGGGACGGTGCCGACGCCGCGCCCGCCCCACCAGGACGCCTGGGCGTCGGTCGAGACGCCGATCGCGCCGGCGACGTGCGCGGCCCAGCCGTCGCCGGTCTGCACGAGCCAGTGGTCGTGGCGGGCGGGGAAGTAGAGGATCTGCTTGCCGCGCGCCGCCTGCACGACCTCGCGCACGTTGCGCATGACGAGCGTGCGCCGCGCGAGCGTGCCGAGGTAGACGGTCTCCAGGTGGGCGAAGAGCGCGTAGTCGCCGCGGACCGTGAGGACCGGCTCACGGGGCGAGATCGCGTCGCCCTCGTGGAGCGCGCGGACCTCGAGCCGATCCCAGCCGTCGACCCACGCCCCGTCGGGCCCGCGCTCCCCCGAGCACTCCCGCAGGATCGCGATCGCCTCGTCGATGCCGCCCAGGATCGACTCCTGCTTCTGGAAGACCTGCATGAGGACGTCGGGGCGGCGGCCCTCGCGCTCCAGCAGCTCCTTGGTGAGGTTGAAGTACTGGTCGGAGTAGTAGCCCTCGCGGATCCGGGCGATCGGCAGGCGGAAGACGGCGGAGGACTGGCGGCGGTCGGACATCCGGTGGTCGTCCTACCCCAACAGCCGCAGCGTCACGTCGCGGAAGAACTCCGCGGCGTGACCGAGGTCGCGCAGGTCGATGCGCTCGTTGGCCGAGTGGATGAGCGGGGCGACCTCGTGGGCCGTCATGTGGCGGTGCGGGAAGAAGCCATAGGCGACGCAGTCGGGGAACGCCGCCCGGAACGAGCGCGAGTCGGTGAAGCCGGGCATGATGGTCGGGACGATCGTCGCCTGCGGGTCGGCCACGGCGGCCCACGCGCGGATCGCGTCCATGAGCGGGGACTCGATCGGCGAGCCGTTGCCGACGACCTGCTCGTTCCACGACAGCCGGTAGTCCTGGTCGGAGCCGGCGAGCAGCTCGGTCACGCGCGCCTGGGCGACGTCGCGGCCCAGCCCGGGCGGGACGCGGCAGTCGACGCCGATCGTCGCCACCGCCGGCAGCACGTTGATCTTCTCCGACGCCCACATGCGCGTCGGCGCGACCGTCACGCCGAGCATCGGCTCGATCAGGACGGCCAGGAACGGGTCGGCGGCGCGGACGGCCTCCAGCGCAGCGGCCGGGTCGGTGGCGTCCAGCCCGAGCGCCCCCAGGAGGGCCCGCGGACCGTCGGTGACGTCGAACGCCGGCTGGCGCTCGCGCATCGCCTCCAGCAGCGGCGCGACCTTCAGCAGCGCGTTGTCGCCGATCCGCGGGTAGGAGGCGTGGCCCGCGACGCCGTCGACGGAGACGCTGAAGCGGAAGACGCCCTTCTCGGCGATGCTGACCCCGAGATGGCGGCGCCCGCCGAACTCGATGACCGACCCGGCGCCCTCGTTGAGGACGTAGTCGCAGCGGACCGCCTCGGGATGCTCGCGGCAGATCCACTGGGCGCCCTCCGCGCCGCCGGTCTCCTCGTCCACCAGCACGATGATCAGCAGGTCACCCGCCGCGGGCCGCCAGCCCTCGGCGGTCAGCGAGAGCGCGGCGGCGATCTCCGCCGCGGTCTGGCTCTTCATGTCCAGCGCGCCGCGGCCCCACAGGAAGCCGTCGGCGATGTCGCCCGACCACGGGTCGTGCTCCCAGTCGGCCGCCGTCGCGTAGACGGTGTCGACGTGGGAGATGAGCGCCAGCGTCGGGCCGTCGGACGCGCCGCGCAGGCGGGCGACGACGTTGGGGCGCTCAGCCGTCGAGCCCAGCATCGCGACGTCGAAGCCGGTCTCGCGCAGGACGTCGGCGAGGTGCTCCTGCGCCGCACGCTCGTTGCCGGGCGGGTTGACGGTGTCGAAGCGGATCAACCGCTGCAGCAGCTCCGTCGCCGTCCCGTGCAGGTCGGTCATCGGCGGGATCCTAGTTGCGGTCAGACCGGCGCGCCCACGGCACCGAGCACGCCGCCGACGGCGAACGCCGCGAGCAGCACCTCGATCGGCCGCCGCCGTGCCGCCAGCGCCGCCACCGCCAGGCCGAGCAGCACCCACTGCCACCACTGGTCCACGCCGCCCAGCAGGGTGATCGCCGCCCCGACGATCGCGCCGACCGCCGCCGGTCCGGCCCCGTCGAGGAAGGCGCGGGCGTTGGGGTCGACGCGCAGGGCGTGGAAGTGCCGGGCGCCGAGCGCGACGAACAGGAACGACGGCGTGAACGCGATCAGCGAGGCCAGCAGCGCTCCGGCCAGGCCGTCGGCGGCGTACCCGATGACCGCGACGGTGTGGGTCACCGGCCCAGGCGTGATCTGGCCGAAGGCGACGGCGTTGAGGAACTCGACGTGGGTCATCCAGCCGTGCGCGTCGACGGCGTCGGCCTGCATGAGCGGGATGATCACGAAGCCGCCACCGAAGGAGAGGGCGCCGACCTTCAGCGCCGTCCACGCCAGCGGGGCGAGCGCGGCGGTCGCGGCGAGGACGACCGGGGCGGCGTGGAGGGCGACCGGGCCGCGGCGGCGATCGGCGGCCGGCGGCACGCGGCGGATGGCCAGCTCGACGATCCCGCACGCGATCAGCGCGAGGACCACGCCGAGCCCGGCCAGCAGCGCGGCGGCCAACCCGATCGCGAGGTAGACCACGCCGCGGACCAGGCGCGCGCCGCCGCGCTCCTGAAGCGACGAGCGCGTCAGCTGCAGCCCGGCCTGCGCGATCGTCGGGACGACCGCCGCGCCGGCGCCCGCCCCCGCGGCCATCAGCCAGGCCGGCGCGCCACCGGCCAGGGCGGTGGCGGCGAGCACGAGGATGATGAGCAGCCCGGGCAGGATGAACGCCAGCCCGCCGACCATCGCGCCCGCCGGGCCGGCCACGCGGTGGGCGCAGAAGATGGCCATCTGGGTCGAGCCCGGGCCCGGGAGCAGGCCGCAGGCGGCGTTGGCGTCCTCGAACTCGCGCGGGTCGATCCAGGCGCGCCGCTCCACGGTGAGGTCGCGCAGCAGCGCGACGTGCGCGGGCGGCCCGCCGAAGCCGATGCAGCCGATGCGCCCCCATTCGCGGGCGACGGTCGTCAGGGGGACGTCCATGAAGACGGCGATACTGCACCACGTGGAAGACCAGTTGTTCTCGACCGGTGAACCCGAGCCGCCCGCCGGCGCGCCTCCGGCGCCCGCCGCGCCGGCCGACGCCCCGCTGCCCGCGCGGATGCGCCCG
>JAOPZL010000036.1 GCA_025964175.1 Solirubrobacterales bacterium | reverse complement strand
CCGCGACGACCGACCTCGGGCAGCTGGCGATGGCGGTGGGCCGCGAGCTGGCCGGCGACGCGGGCGGCGCCCTGGTCCGCGCCCACGGCACCCTGCGCGCGCTCGAGGCGCACCCAGCCGACACCGGGCTGGAGGCGCTCCTGACCAGTGCCGGTGCGGCCGGCGGCATCGCGCTGCGCATCACGGCCGAGGAGCCGCAGCACGGGCACGTGCCGGCGGCCCCCGTGCGGGCCAACGGCCAGCTCGCCGGCTGGATCTCCGTGGCGCCGTCGGATCGGCCGCTGGAGGGCGACGCCGCGCTCGGCGCCGAGCTGTCGGTCTTCCTGACCGCCGCTTCCGCCGGCTGGATCCTGGCCCGCGCCGCACGCGAGCAGGAGCTGCCGATCCGCTCGCGCGACGAGCTGTTGAGCGAGCTGCTGCTGACCGAGCCCGCGGCCCATTCGCAGCTCGTGCAGCGCGCTCGGGCGATCGGCCTGCCGATCGACGGCTGGCACGTGGTCGTCCACCTGGAGATCGACGAGCTGGCCGAGCGGGTGAGCGCCGACACCCTCTCGGCCTACGCGACACGTCAGGCCTTCGGCCGCGCGATGCTCACCGGCGCCCGGCTCGACGGCGGGACCTGGCACACCGCGCGGTCCGCCGCCGCGCTGTTGCTGGTGCGCACCTTCACGCAGGATCCGGGCATCACCGCCCCGGGCCACATCGCCACGATGATCGACGGCGTCCTCGGGCGGGTCCGCCCGCGGATGGCCGCGCTGGTGCGCTGCGGCGTCGGCAGCGCTCATCCCGGTTCGCGCGGTGTCCTGTCGTCAGCCGCCGAGGCCCGCGCGGCCGCGACCGCGGCACGCGCCTCGGGACGGGCCAACGCCGCGGTGGCGTTCGACAGCATCGGGCTGCGCCGCGCGCTCGTCGAGTGGTACGCCTCCGACGTCGCCCAGGAGGCGGTCACCACCGTCCTCCAACCGCTTCGCGATCTCGGCGGCGCCCGCGCCGAGCGGCTCATCCAGACCCTGCACGTGTACCTCGACCAGCAGGGCTCGGTCAGCCGCACGGGCCAGATCCTCCACCTCCACCGCAACGCGGTCACCTACCGCGTCAAGCAGATCTTCGACCTCCTCGACGTCGATCCCGGCAACGCCGACGACCTGCTGCTGCTGCAGCTGGCATGCCGCGCGCGGGCGCTGACCTGAGGCCGGGCGTCACTCGGCGCGTTCGACCTCGCATCCCTTGTCGCCGCCGAAACGCGGCCTACTGACCGCAGCGTCCAGGGATCAAGGCACGAGGATGTGATGTCAGTGAATCGAAGTGGCACGCTGCAGCGGGACCACCCCAGAACAGCCGGCCACGTCACGTCGCGCAGAGCACAGCGCTCGGAGGAGTGGCTGCTGCAGCGCTACCGGGAGACCGGTGACCGCCACGCCCGGGAGCGCCTGATGGTCACCATGCGCCCGCTGGTGGTCGGCGTCGTCCGCCACTACCGGACCATGGGACACGACGACGACCTCGTGCAGGTGGCCTGGATCGGCTTGAGCAAGGCGGTCGATCGCTACGACCTCAGCTACGGCATCCCGCTGCGCGGCTACGCGATTCCCACCATGCACGGCGAGGTGCGCCGCTATCTGCGCGACCACTCGTGGGCCCTGCACGTCCCGCGGCCCATGCAGGAGCAGGTGCTCGCGGCGACGAGCGCCACCGACCGCCTGACCGACCGCCATGGCCGTACGCCCACCACCGACGAGATCGCCGAGGAGCTGGGGCTCAGCACCGAGCAGACGCTCCGGGTGATGGAGGCCGCGAGCGCGTACGCCATCTGCTCGCTGGACGCGCCCTCGACCGGCTTTGACAACGGTCCCTTCGGCACGCTCGGCGACACCGTCGGCGGCGAGGACGAGCGGCTGGATCGCGCGGAGGACATCGCCGCGCTGCGGGCCCTGCGACCGCTGCTCGACGATCGCGAGCGCGCCATCCTGTACCTGCGGTTCGTCGAGGACCGCACCCAGCACGACATCGCCCGCGTCGTCGGCTGCTCCCAGATGCAGGTCAGCCGCCTGCTGAGCCGGTCCCTGGATCGACTCAGCCGCGAAGCCGGGTTCGTGCCCGACTCGTAGCGTCGGCCTGCCCCCACCGTCCCGAGATCCCCCTGAGCTCGATGTCGCCGAACGTGGCCGGCACGTAGGGGTCGCACTCGACGCCTTCGGGTCCCGGCCGCAGCCCGAGCACGGTCGTGAGCAGCAGCAGCGTCGCGCCGGCGGCCCACGCCTGCGGACTCGACGCGGTCGGGTACTCGACCGGCGCGAACGTGAGCTCCTGATCGCAGCCGGCGAACACCTCCGGCAGCCGGTGCGCGAAGAACCCTCCGGCGCGGACCGTGTCGACCGCGATGCGACCCGCGGCGTCGTGATAGCCGTAGCGGGCCAGACCCGCCGCGATCAGCGAGTTGTCGTGCGGCCAGACGGTGCCGTTGTGGTACTCGACGGGGTTGTAGCCGCCCTCGCAGGCAGCCATCGTGCGCACGCCCCAGCCGGAGTACAGCGACGAGTCCATGAGGTGGGTGGTGACGGCGTCCGCGCCCGGCTGGTCGAGGATCGCGCTCCACAGCAGGTGGCCCATGTTCGAGCACAGGCTGTCGACCTGCTGCTTGCGCCCGTCGAGCGCGAGCGCGAACGACTCCCGACCGGGGATCCAGAAGTCCTCCAGGAAGCGCCGCCGCAGTTCGTCGGCCTCGGCGTCCAGCCGCTCCGCCAGGGACGGATCGCCCCAGACGTCGCGGGCGAGCCGGGCGGATCGTCGCTTGGCGTCGTAGACGTAGCCCTGGATCTCGCACGTGGCGACCGGGCCTTCGGCGATGTGACCGTCGGCGTAGAGGATCGAGTTCCACGAGTCCTTCCAGCACTGGTTGACCAGGCCGGTCTCGGGGTTGCGCGTCTGGTACTCGACGTAACCGTCGCCGTCGAGGTCGCCGTCGCGGTCGATCCACTCCAGCGCCGCCCGCGCGTTCGGCTCGAGGGCGAGCACCGTTTCCGTGTCGCCGGTCCAGCGCTCGTACTCGTCCAGGACGACGAGGAACAGCGGCGTCGTGTCAGCGGCCCCGAAGTACGGGGAATGGGGACGCTCGCCGATGGCGGTCAGCTCGCCGAAGCGGATCTCGTGGAGGATCTTGCCCGGTTCCTCGTCACGGAAGTCGTCGCGCACGGTGCCCTGACGGGAGGCCAGGGTCATCAGCGTGGTCCGCGCCAGCTCGGGCCGGTAGGGCAGCGCCTGGTAGCTGGTGATGAGGCTGTCCCGCCCGAAGAGCGTCATGAACCACGGCAGCCCCGCGGCGGGCAGGCTGCCGTGCTCGACCGCGATGGCCGGATAGAAGCGCAGGGCGGCCAGGTCGGCCAGGCTGCGCTCGTACGTGTGCCGCAGGAGATCGCTCGTGGTCTCCAGCTGCGGCGCGCCCTCCATCCAGGCCCCGAGCTCCTCCCCGCGCTCACGTCGCAGCTCGCGGAAGCTCCCGGCGTGTCGCCGGGGCCGCTGCACCCGATCGTGGCGCTCGGAGTGCGGTGTGATGACGAAGGAGATCCGCCGCTCCTCGCGGGGCGCGAGCCAGAGGTCCAGAATCAGCGCGCCAGGCTCGATCGTGGCGTCCTCGCTGACCGTGATGTGCGTCTCGCGCAGGAAGTCGCCGTTGCGATAGCGCAGCACCAGCCGGCGGTCGCCGACCTCCGCGACGACGTCGCGCTGGCGGATCGCGTTGTCCTTCACCTCGAAGAGGTCCGCGAAGTCCGCGTCGACCTCCAGGTCCACGGCGACGGCGACGTGCTCGTCGCGATGGTTGACGACGATGACGTCCTCCATCCACGCGTCGCCGAGCAGGCGCTGGCGGACGATCCCCAGCGACGGGGCCGAGTGGAACTCCGGCGAGGGGCCGACGAGGAAGAACTCCGCCGCGAAGTAGTCGGCGTGCGCGTTGGAGAGGATGTCCGTCGCCTCACCCTGCACGCTCAGGCACCACCGCGACACGAATCGCGTGTCCTCGCTGAAGAACCCGTGCGGTGGGAGCCGGGCGCTCGGGTCGATGTTGCCGTGGCGGTCCGAGACCACGAAGGTGCTGCCGTCCAGCACGCTGACGGATTGATGGGGCACGAGTCTCCTCTCGGGGTGAGCTACGCGCTCGGGGCAACCGCCCGCTGATGGATGGAAGCGTCCGCCCGGCTGCGCGTCTCGGTGGCGATCACGAATCGGTAGGCGGCCTCGTAGGCGCGGGTCACGACATCCACCTCGAATCGCTCTGCCACGGTCGCGCGGCAGAGGACTGGATCGAGCCGGCCGACGCGGCGGACGGCATCGGCCATGCCGGCCTCGTCGTCGACGAGGAACCCCGACACGCCGTCCACGACGACCTCGGGTGCCGACCCGTCACGAAAGGCGATGACCGGTGTGCCGCAGGCCATCGCCTCGATCATCACCATGCCGAACGGCTCTGGCCAGCGGATCGGCATCAGCAGGGCCGTCGCGCGGGCGAACAGCTCATGCTGGCGCCGGCCCCCGATCTCCTCGAGGTACCGCACGCGCTGACCGTCGATGTGGGGAGCGACCTCGGCGGCGAAGAACTCCCGCTGGCCCGGCTGCACGGGCCCCGCGATGATCAAGGGCATCCCGGCCGCCCGCGCCACGGCGATGGCGCGGTGGGGCCCCTTGCCCTCGGTCATGCGTCCCACCCACAGCAGGTAGCGCTGCTTGACGGTCTCCAGCGGCCAGGCGCGCAGGCTGATCGGGTTGGGGATGGCCCCGACGCACCGCAGGCCCGGGGGCCCGCCGGCGAGCTGGGCGCGACTCAGCCCCGACACCCACACCTTGTGGGCGTGCTGGCGATAGAAGGCGCGGATGTCATCGGTGAACGGGCCGTGCAGCGTGTGGAGGACGGGCACGGCGACCCGATCGGCGATCGCGACCAGCGCGAAGCCGGAGTGATCGTGGACGATGTCGTACGGATGCCCGCGCTCGGCGGCGTCGTCGATGACCTCGAGCGCGCGGCTGACGTGGTCGACGTCGACCAGCGTCTCCCCCATGTCCTGCGCGTGTTCGCGCTCCAGCAGCGGCACCACGTTCGCGCTCGAGCGCGATCCGGGTGGTGCGAGCAGCGACACGTCATGCCCATGACGAACGAGGCCGCTCGCCAGCTCCGCGATCACGCGCTCGATGCCTCCGTAGCCGGGCGGCGGTATCGGGATCCACGGGGGTGCGAGCAGAGCGATCCGCAGCCGCCGCCCGACGCGGAACCGCCTGGCACCGGCCGACGGGACGTGCTTGGTCGTGGATCTCGTCCGCGCGAAGGCCTCTCGACCCCGCAGCCCTTCGGCGAGGAGCGTTCCGCTGTCGCGATGCATGGTGCGATCAGTAGGCCGTCGGCGGGCTGCTGCAACACGCCGCGCAACGACCGAGGGCCCGCTCGCATGGGCCCTCGACCGCTATCGCCGATGTCTCAGTTGGCCGTCAGCGTGCCCTTCATGCCCGCCGCCGCGTGGCCCGGAACGGTGCACTGGTACGCGCTCTTGCCCTTCTTGAGCGTGACGGTCATCGAGGCCGACTTGCCCGGCTTGAGCAGCGGGGTCGTCTTGCCACCGATCTTGAAGTCGTGCGAGAGCTTGCCCTTGTTGGTCACCTTGAAGGTGACGGATCCGGCCTTGACCGTCGACTTGGACAGCGTGAAGCGAAACTCCGATGGCTTGCCAGCCGTCACGTTGACCGTGGTGGTCGCCGCAGCGACCGCGGTGTGCGCCTGGGCGGGCAGAGCGAGTCCCACCGCTCCGATCGACGCACAGACGAGAGACGTTGCGATCCGACCCTTCACGAACATACGACAGCCCCTGACGCAGACAGTTGGACGCGGCTCGGAGAACCGGAAGTCTACGCCTCTGTGCCGGCTGCCACGACGCGGCCGATGAGCTCGGCGAGGAGTCGCCCGCGGGCGGGATCTGGGCGTCACCGCGGCGGCGCAG
>JAOPZL010000213.1 GCA_025964175.1 Solirubrobacterales bacterium | reverse complement strand
GATCGGGCTCGCTTGATGCGGCGGCTCGCCGATCGCGTCGAGGCGGAGCTGGAGCCGCTCGCCGTGCTGGAGGCGCGCAACGCGGGCAAGCCGATCGGCTCGGCCCGCGGCGAGATCGTCATGGTCGCCGACGTCCTGCGCTACTACTCCGGCGCGCCCGAGCGGCTGACGGGCGAGACGATCCCCGTCGCCGGCGGGCAGGGCTTCACGATCCGCGAGCCGATGGGCGTCGTCGGGCTCATCACACCGTGGAACTTCCCACTGGCGATCGCCTCATGGAAGCTCGGGCCGGCGCTGGCCGCGGGCAACACCGTCGTGCTGAAGCCGGCGGAGCTCACCCCGCTCACCGCGTTGCGCCTCGAGGCGCTGGCCCTGGAGGCCGGCCTGCCCGAGGGCGTGCTCAACGTCGTCGCCGGGCCGGGGAAGAGCGCCGGCGCGCGGCTCGTCGAGCATCCCGACGTCGCGAAGATCGCCTTCACCGGCTCCACGGCCGTGGGCCGGTCGATCGCCCGAACCGCGGCGGAGTCGATCAAGCGCGTCACGCTGGAGCTGGGCGGCAAGTCGGCCAACGTGATCTTCGCCGACGCCGATCTGGAAGCGGCCGCGGCCGCCGCGCCGTGGGCCGTCTTCGACAACGCGGGCCAGGACTGCTGCGCGCGCTCGCGGATCCTCGTCCAGGCCGACGTGGTCGACGACTTCCTCGCGCTGCTGCAGCCGCACGTCGAGTCGATCCGCACCGGCGACCCGCTGGACCCCGACACGCAGATGGGCCCGCTGATCTCGGCCGGCCACCGCGAGAAGGTCGCCTCCTACGTCGGGCCCGACGCGCCGATCGCCTTCCAGGGGCAGGTGCCCGACGGCCCCGGCTACTGGTTCCCGCCGACCGTCCTCTGTCCCGTTCTCCGCGACGACCGCTCGGTGCGCGAGGAGATCTTCGGCCCCGTCGCCGCGGTCATCCCGTTCCGCGACGAGGCCGAGGCGATCGCGCTGGCCAACGACACGATCTACGGCCTCTCCGGCTCGATCTGGACCCGGGACGGCGGCCGTGCGCTGCGCGTCGCCCGCGCCGTCCAGACCGGCGTGCTGTCGATCAACTCCAACTCCTCGGTGCGCGTCACCACCCCCTTCGGGGGCTTCAAGCAGTCGGGCTACGGGCGCGAGCTCGGCCCGCACGCGACGGACGCCTACACCGAGGTGAAGACCATCTACTACGCAACAGGGTCGGCATGAGACTGAAGGACAAGGTGTGCCTCGTCACCGGGGCGTCGGGCGGGATCGGTGCGGCAACGGTCGAGGCCTTCCAGCGCGAGGGGGCCAAGGTCGTCGGCGTGGACCTCAGCGAGAACGCCCCGGGCGATCTCTCGCTGCAGGTCGACGTCACGCACGAGGGACAAGTGATCGACATGTTCGAGCGCGCGATCGACGCGTTCGACCAGATCGACGTGCTGTTCAACAACGCGGGGATCTCCCCCAAGGACGACGGCTCGGTCGTCGAGACGACGCTCGAGGCGTGGGAGCGCGTGCAGTCGGTCAACCTGCGCTCGGTCTTCCTCTGCTGCAAGCACGGGATCCCGCACATGCTCAAGACGGGCAACGGCTCGATCATCAACACCGCGTCGTTCGTGGCCACGATGGGCGCGGCGACGTCCCAGATCTCCTACACCGCCTCCAAGGGCGGGGTGCTCGCGATGTCGCGGGAGCTCGGCGTCGAGTTCGCGCGCCAGGGCCTGCGCGTGAACGCGCTGTGCCCGGGACCGGTCGACACGCCGCTGCTGCGCGAGCTGTTCGCCAAGGACCCCGAACGGGCCGCGCGCCGGCTGATCCACATCCCGATGGGCCGCTTCGCCCGGGCCGAGGAGATCGCCAAGGCGGCGCTCTTCCTGGCCAGCGACGACTCGAGCTTCATGACCGCGTCGTCGTTCCTGGTCGACGGCGGCATCAGCGGGGCCTACGTCACGCCCGAGTAGCTTCTGAGCCGTGGCGAACCTGTGGGCCCGGCCGCGGGACGACGAGGACGACGAGTGGCAGGTGGCCCGGGCTGCTGCCGCGTCCGCGGCCGCACCGGACCGGGACCGCGAGCCGATCGGGTTCGCCGACGAGCAGGAGCCGGCGGACGCCGACGCCGATCTCGACGCCTACGCGGCCCGGGCGAGCTTCGGCTACCGCCTCGGGGCCGTCTGCATCGACGCGGGCGCGGCCAGCGGCGCCGCGCTCGTCGCGGGCCTGTCGGCCGCCGCGGCGGGGGCGGGCGACCGGACGACCGTGGTCCTCGCGGGCGTCGTCTGGATGGCGACCTGGCTGGCGGCGACGGCCGGGGTGACCGAGCTCAGCGGCGGCGCGACGCTCGGCAAGCTGGCCGGCGGCATGCGCGTCGTCCACGCGCGCGACGGCCGCCCGCTGGGCGCCGAGGGCAGCTTCGTGCGCGACTCGCTGCTGCGGCTGCTCTACGCCGTCCCGTTCTTCTGGCTCGTCGACTCCGCCTTCGCCAGCGGCGACGACCGGCGCGCGCTGCGCGACCGGATGGCCGGGACGCTCGTCCTGCGCACCGCCCGGTACGGCGCGCGGGCCGGCGTGGTCAGCCTCGCGGCGACGATCGGCATCGCCGGCAGCCTCGCCGCCGTCGGCCTGGGGATCCGCGACGACCTGCGCCGTCACGACGTGCGCGGCGCGCTGCCCGGCTACACGATGGCCGACCGCAACGCGTTCATGTTCGACTGCACGCGCCGGCTGGGCCCGCAGCGCTGCGGCTGCATCTACGACCACATCAGCCGGCAGCTGCCCTACGAGCGGTTCGTGGCCGGCGACCTGTTCGGCGCGCTGCGCGACGCCGAGCGGGCCTGCTGAGGCGCGGCCGCCGGCGCCGTCGACGACGCCCGCGCCCTGACCCTCAGCGCAGGACCCGTGCCTCGTAGCCGGCCTGAGCGATCGCGCCCAGGACCGCGTCGGCGTGGGCGGCCCCGCGCGTCTCCAGGACGAGCTGGACCGCGGTCTCGCGCACGTGGAGGTCGATGCCCTCGCGGACGTGCTGGACCTCGACCAGGTTGGCCCCGGCGCGCGCGACCGCGTCCAGCAGCCGGGCCAGGTTGCCGGGGCGGTCGGGCAGGCGGGTGAGCAGCGCGATCCGCCGCCCCGCCTCGGTCTCGTGGCGGCGAGCGATCGAGGCCAGCAGCCCCGCGTCGACGTTGCCGCCGCTGAGGATGACGACGGTGGAGCCGCTGCGCGCAGGCGCGACCTGGCCACCGAGCAGCGCGGCGACGCCGACCGCCCCCGCGCCCTCGACGACGAGCTTGGCCTTCTCCAGCAGCAGGACCATCGCCTCGGCGATGTCGTCCTCGGCCACCAGCTCGATCCCGTCCAGCAGCCGCGCCATCAGCGACAGCGTGAGCTCACCCGGGCGCTTGACGGCGATCCCGTCGGCGATCGTGACCTGCGGCGGCTGCAGCTGCACCGGATGGCCGGCGGCCAGCGACGCGCGTGCCGCCGCGTAGGTCTCGACCTGCACGCCGACGACCTCGACGTGCGGCAGCGTCTCCTTGACCGCGAGCGCCACCCCGGAGGCCAGGCCCCCGCCGCCGACCGGGACGATGATCCGGGCCAGGTCGGGCACGTCCTCCAACAGCTCCAGGCCGAGCGTTCCCTGGCCGGCGATCACGTGCGGGTCCTCGAACGGGTGCACGAAGGCCTCGTTGCGCTCGGCCGCCCGCTCCTGCGCGGCGACGAGGCAGTCGTCGACCGAGTCGCCGTGGAGGATCACATGGGCGCCGAGCGCCTCCGCGCCCTCGACCTTCGTGATCGGCGCGCCGTGCGGCATCAGGACCTCGCACGAGACGCCGCGCGCGCGGGCCGCGGCGGCGACGGCCTGGGCGTGGTTGCCGGCCGACGCGCAGACGACGCCGTTGGCGATCGTGTCGCCCAGCGCGTCGAGCTTGGCCAGCGCCCCGCGGATCTTGAACGAGCCGGTGCGCTGCAGGGACTCCGCCTTGAGCAGGATGTCGCCGCCGACCCGCTCGCTCAGCGTCGCCGAGGCCAGGACCGGCGTGCGCCGCACCACGTCGCCCATGACCTCACGGGCGTGATGGACCTCGGCGAGCGAGACCGTCTCGGGCGTGGCGCCCACCGCGATGCCCCGGTCAGCCGCCCGGCAGCGCGATGACGGCGGCGATCTCGACCTGCGCACCCTTGGGCAGCGCGGCGACGCCGATCGTGACGCGCGCGGGAGGATCGCTCTCGAACGCGGTCGCGTAGACCTCGTTGACCTCGCCGAACGCGCCCATGTCGGTCACGTAGATGGTGACCTGCGCCGCGTCGGCGAGCGTGGCGCCCGCGGCGGCGACGACGGCGCCGAGGTTGGCCAGGCACTGGCGCGTCTGCTCGCCGGCCGTGTCCCCGACGAGCTCGCCGGTCGACGGGTCCAGGGGGATCTGCCCCGAGCAGAACAGCAGCCCGTTCACGCGCACGGCGTGCGAGTAGGGACCGATAGCGGCGGGTGCGTCGAGCGCGGTGACGATCTCACGATGGGCGGCCATGGCAGAGAACAGTAGAGGGGCCCCGCTGCGGCGCCTGGCCGGCGTGCGAGACTTCCCGCCGCGAAGGGCGGCCGCATCCCCCTCTTCGCGCTAGCGTGCGGGCGATGGGGAACGCGCTCGCGCACGAGACCTCGCCGTACCTGCGCCAACACGCCGACAACCCGGTCGACTGGCTGCCCTGGGGCGAGGAGGCGCTGCGGCGGTCGCGGGAGCGCGAGCGCCCGCTGCTGGTGTCGATCGGCTACTCCGCCTGCCACTGGTGCCACGTGATGGAGCGCGAGTCCTTCGAGGACGAGCAGGTCGCGGCGCTGATGAACGAGCACTTCGTCTGCGTGAAGGTCGATCGCGAGGAGCGCCCCGACGTCGACGCGGTCTGCATGGAGGCCGTCCAGGTGATGACCGGCCACGGCGGCTGGCCCCTGAACGTCTTCCTCACCCCCGACCAGGTCCCGTTCTTCGGCGGCACCTACTTCCCGCCCGACTCGCGCATGAACATGCCGAGCTGGCCGCAGATCCTGCTCGCCGTCACCCAGGCGTGGGATGAGCGCCGCGACGAGCTCCTCGGCCAGGCCGACCGCCTGCGCGAGCGGCTCTCGACGTCGTCGCTGCTGCAGCCGTCGGCGACCGCGCCGACGCAGGCGGCGCTCGACGACGCGGTCGCCCAGCTGCGCACGACGTTCGACGCCCGGTTGGGCGGCTGGGGCGGCGCGCCGAAGTTCCCCAGCGCCGACGTGATCGACTTCCTGCTGGGCCAGGGCGAGCGGGAGATGGCGCTCACGACGCTGCGCGCGATGGCGACCGGCGGCATCTGCGACCAGGTCGGCGGCGGCTTCGCGCGGTACTCGGTCGACGCAACCTGGACCGTCCCGCACTTCGAGAAGATGCTCTACGACAACGCGCTGCTGGCCCGCGCGTACGTCCACGGCTGGCAGGTGTCGGCCGATCCGCTGCTGCGCCGCACGGCGGTGGAGACGATCGCGTTCGTCCTGCGCGAGCTGCGCACCCCCGAGGGCGCGTTCCACGCTGCGCTGGACGCCGACTCCGAGGGCGTCGAGGGCAAGTTCTACGTGTGGTCGGAACCGCAGCTGCGCTCCGCCCTGGACGAGGCGGACGCCGACGCCGCGGTCGCGTTCTTCGGCGCGACCGTACGCGGGAACTTCGAGGGCACCAACGTGCTCGAGGGCCGCGGCCCGGCGATGGACGACGCGGTCCGCGATCGCGTGCGCGCGCGGCTGCTGGAGGCCCGCTCGGCCCGGATCCGCCCGGCGCTGGACGACAAGGTCCTGACCTCGTGGAACGCGTTGATGATCGCCGCGCTCGCCGACGCCGGCGCGGTCCTGGAGCGCGACGACCTGCTCGACGCCGCGCGGACCGCCGCCGACTACCTGCTGCGCGTGCACCGCGACGACGACGGGCGGCTGCTGCGCACCTCCAAGGACGGCGTCGCCCGGCTGGACGCCTACCTCGAGGACCACGCGTTCCTCGTCGAGGCGCTCGTCGTCCTCTACGAGGCGACGTGGGAGCCGCGCTGGCTGGTCGAGGCGCGCGCGATCGCCGACACGATGATCGACCGCTTCGCCGACCCCGAGAACGGCGGCTTCTTCACCACCGCCGACGACCACACGGTCGTGGTCGCGCGGCGCAAGGACCTCGAGGACTCACCGATCCCGTCGGGCTCGTCATCGGCTGCGTTGGGCCTGCTGCGCCTCGCCGCCCTCACCGGCGACGCCCGCTACGAGCAGCACGCCGCGTCGACGCTCGCGCTGGTCGGCGAGATCGCCCCCAAGCACCCGGCGGCGTTCGGCCACCTGCTGCAGGGCCTGGCCTGGTGGGTCGGTCCGGTCCGCCAGGTCGCGATCGTCGGCCCGGCGGACGATGCGCGCGAGCTGGCGCGGGTCGTGCGGGCGCAGTACCGCTCGCGCCTCGTGCTGGCGGGCGCGACCGTCGACGGCGAGGGCGACTCGGACGGCGCTGAAGCGGCGCGCGCCGAAGGGAACCCGGACCCGGCCGGCGAACACCATCCCAGTGCGCCCGACGCCACGCCCGCCGTCCCGCTCCTGGAGGGCCGCCACGCCCTCGACGGCCACGCCGCGGCCTACGTCTGCGAGCGATTCGCCTGCCGGCGCCCGGTCACCACGCCCGGCGAGCTGGCCGACGCGCTCGGCGACCCCGCGCTCGATGGGTAGACCCGCGATGCGCGCGGCGGCTCTCGGCCTCGGCGTCCTCGCCGCCCTCGCGGCGGCCGCCTCCCCTGCCGCCGCGGCGACCATCGTCACCGGCACCGGGTGCTACCCGACGGGCGGCGACATCTCGGTCGCCGGCCAGGGCTTCGCGCCCGGCTCGCTCGTCACCGTCACCGGACCGGGCGTCGAGGGCCGGGCGTTCGCCGACTCGTCCGGCAACGTCCAGGTCATGGCCGCCGGTCAGCCGCTCTCGACCCGGGTGCCGATCGCGCGCGCGATCACGCTCACCGCCAGCGACGGCGCCGCCGCCGCGCAGACGATGGTGCGCGTCACCAACTTCACCTTCTCGATCGCCCCCGCCGTGCGCCACCCGGACACCCCGGTGCGCTGGCGCGTGAGCGGCTTCGCCCCCCGCGACCGCGTCTACGCGCACTACGTCCACGCCGGCCGCGAGCGCCGGCGGGTCCTGCTGGGCCGCATGCCGTCCCCATGCTCGATCCTGCGTGCGCAGGTCCCGATGCTGCCCATACAGCACCCCGCGCGGGGACGCTGGACCATCCAGCTCGATGCCAGCCCCCGCTACCACGCGGACACGTCGCCGCGGCTGCGGCTGGCCGGCACGATCCGCCGGCGCTAGAGAACCGGCAGGTAGCGGTCGAGCTCCCACTGCGTGACCTGCACGCGGTAGTCGTCCCATTCCTGGCGCTTGATCTCGACGAACCGGTTGAACATGTGCTCGCCGAGCGTCCGCAACACGAGCTCGGACTCGGCGGTGATCTCGATCGCCTCGCCGAGCGTCTCGGGCAGCTGCTCGATCCCGAGCCGCTTGCGGTCGTCGGGCGCCAGGTGGTAGAGGTTCTTCTCCATCGGCTCGGGCAGCTCGTAGCCCTTCTCGATCCCCTCGAGCCCGGCCTGCAGCAGCGCCGCGAAGGTCAGGTACGGGTTGCAGCCCGGGTCGGGGCAGCGCAGCTCCATCCGCGTGGCGTTCTCGTGGCCCGGGTGGTAGAGGGGCACGCGCACCAGCGCGGAGCGGTTGCGCCGCGACCAGGCGACGTAGACCGGCGCCTCATAGCCCGAGACGAGCCGCTTGTAGGAGTTGACCCACTGGGCGAAGATCGACGAGATCTCTCGCGCGTGCTTCAGCTGGCCGGCGATGAACGCCTTGCCGATGTCCGACAGGAAGTACTGGTCGTCGGGGTCGTAGAAGGCGTTCTTGCCGCCGGTGAAGAGCGACTGGTGGGTGTGCATCCCCGAGCCGTTCTGGCCCTGCAGCGGCTTGGGCATGAAGGTCGCGTGCCACCCGTACTTCATCGCGATCTCCTTGA
>JAOPZL010000206.1 GCA_025964175.1 Solirubrobacterales bacterium | reverse complement strand
GATCGTGCAGAACCGCTTGATCTCGATCGTGCGGGAGATGTCGCTCGCTCTGCAGCGCGCGGCGTACTCGCCGATCATCTACGAGGTCAAGGACTTCTCCAGCGTCCTGCTGCGCCCGGACGCCTCAGTCGTCGCTCAGGCCGAGGGCATCCCGATCTTCCTCGGATCGATGCATCAGACCCTCGGTCCTGTCCTCGAGCGCTATCCGCTGGCGGAGATGCGGGAGGGAGATGTCTTCGTCTCCAACGATCCGTTCACGGCGAACGGCACGCACAAGAACGACATCAACATCCTCCAGCCGCTGTTCTGGGATGGGGAGCCGGTCTTCTTCGCGGCAACCAAGGCGCACTGGACCGACATCGGCGGCAAGGATCCGGGCAGCTGGTCGCCGGACTCGACGAACACCTACCAGGAGGGTGTGACCGTTCCTGCCCTGCGCCTGTATCGGGCGGGCGAGCTCAACGAGGAGCTCAAGGAGGTGCTGTTGGCCTCGACTCGCCTGCGCGAGAACAACGAGGGCGACCTGATGGCACAGCTGTCGGCCTGCCACACGGGCGACGTCCGGGTGCAGGAGCTGCTCGCTCGCTACGGGATCGAGGAGGTCAACGCCTGCATCGACAGCCTGTTCGACTACGCCGAGGGAAAGGTGCGTGCGGCGATCGAGGAGATCCCCGATGGGGAGTACTTCGGGGAGGACTTCGTCGACTCCGACGGCACCGAGGGGTCCGAGCCGGTCCGCGTCGCGGTGACGATCACCGTCAAGGGCAGCTCGATCACCTTCGACTTCCGCGACAACGAGCCGCAGCGCATGGGAGCGTGCGGCAACGCGCACTTCGTCAACACGGTGGCCGCCTCGCGGGTCGCGCTGAAGTGCCTGGTCGGCCCGTATCTCAGTGCCAACGAAGGCTTCTACCGGCCCTTGGAGATCCTGACCGAGCCAGGGACCGTGACGCACCCGGTGTACCCGGCGCCCGGAACCGTGTGGGACAACATGGGGCGGGCGATCATGGAGGCGATCTTCTTCGCCATGGCGCCGATCGTCCCGGACCGCGTCGCCGCCGGGATCTTCGGTGGCGTGCAGGCGATGGCGATCGCCGGGGAGGATCCCCGGACGGGGGCGCCGTTCATCCACTTCATGCCGTACGCCGGGGGATGGGGCGCGCGCAAGTCGCTGGACGGCATCAACGCGCTCTGCCCGCTACTGAACGGGGACAACAACAACATCCCGTGCGAGGTGACCGAGGCGAAGTTCCCCCTCCTCGTGGAGCGCTACGAGCTGGTCGAAGACTCCGGCGGTGCCGGTCGCACGCGGGGCGGACTGGGCATCAGGACGGACTATCGCGTGCTGAGCGAAGGCGCCATGGTCTCCGCCGGCTTTGCCCGGTGGCGCTTCGCACCCCCGGGCCTGTTCGGCGGCGGTGACGGCTTCCGCTCGACGCTGATCCTGGACGCCGACGGCGAGACGCCAGAGGAGCGGCCCCTGGTGGGCGGCGTCGCAGTGGCGGGCGGGGCGCTGATCTCGCACCGCGTCGGTGGGGGCGGCGGCTTCGGGCCCCCGGAGGAACGGTCCCGCGACAAGGTGCTCGCGGACCTCGCCGACGGCTACATCTCACAGAGCGTCGGCGCGTCGGTCTACGGGGTCACCGGAGACGACGGCGCAGGCGTGGGTACGACCGATGAGCGCTGACGCCGAGCTCGATCCTCGGCACAGCGCGGCCCTGGGCGAGCCATTCGTCACCGAGGTCCTCCGCAGCCTGGTCCAGACCCGCAGCGTGAATCCCGGCACGCCCGAGTCGGGCGTGGCCGACGTCATCAAGGGCTGGCTGGACCCGCTCGGCATGGAGGTCGAGCTCGTCGAGTTCGCCGAAGGCCGAACCTCGGTTGGGGCTCGGATGCGCGGCGGGGCCGGCGACGGCCCCGCGGTGATCCTGAACGGCCACACCGACACGGTGCCTATCGACGACGCGACGCGCTGGGACTTCGACCCCTTCGGGGGCGAGGTCCACGAGGGCAACCTCTACGGGCGCGGCTCCTGTGACATGAAGGCGGGCCTGGCCGTGCAGATCGCGGTCGCTCACGCCCTCGCGCCCGTCGTGGATCGCCTGTCGGGATCGTTGATCCTGCACTTCGCCGCGGGTGAGGAGCGCGGCGAGCCCGGCACGTTGTCGCTGCTCGAGGCCGGCTTCACCGGCGACCTCGGGATCGTGACCGAGCCGACCGAGCTCAACGTGGCCACCGCGACCCGCGGCGCCATGTTCCTTCGCGTTCGCCTACGCGGCCGCTCGATCCACGCGAGCCGTGCACGGCTCGGCGTCAACCCCATCGGCCAGCTCCGCCACGTCCTAGGGGTCATCGACGAGTACGACCGAGAGCTCGCAGGTCGATCGCACCCCCTCCTTCCGGGTGGCTCCTGCACGCCGACGGTGGTCACGGGCGGCGTGAAGGAGAACGCCGTCCCGGACTGGTGCGAGCTGTTGCTCGATCGGCGCCTGCTGCCGTCCGAGGACGGCAATGGGGAAGCGGCAGTGCTGCAGGAGCGCCTCGATCGCCTGAAGGCCGACGACCCGGATCTCGACGTCGAGGTGACGGCGATGTTCCCGCCGATAGAGGGTGCCGAGGTGGCGCCGGACTCGCCCTTGGCGCTCCGGCTGCTGGACGTGGTCCGGAAGACCACCGGCCGTACGGCAGTCATCTACGGGTCGCCGTTCGGCAGCGATGTGCGCAACCTCGTCCGGGACGCGGGCATCGAGGCGGTGACGTTCGGGCCGGGCTCGGTCGAGCAGGCCCACGCCCCGAACGAGCGGGTGCCCATCGACCAGGTGAGCGACGCAAGCCGAGTGCTCACCGCTTTGTTACTCGAGTATTTCCAGTTCGATCAGTCCGGTACTACGGCGTAGCACACCGTCAGTCGGAGCCAGGGTCTGCAGGGCGCAATTCGCTGGGACATCCGATGTCCAGCGGTAGGTGACAACGCATTTGCGACGTCGACTTCCACGTCGCGTGACCAAAGGACGGTTCGATGAAGCGAGTACTGACGCTGGCCACTGCATTGGCGATGCTTGTCGGTGTGGTGGGTTGTGGTGCAACTGACACCAAGAGCTCCACTGGATCAGCTGCCGCGGCGGCGGGCACGACGGCTGACACGTCGCCCATCGTCGTGGGGGCCGCCATGGGCAAGACGGGCTTCCTCGAGCCCTATGACATCCCGTCGCTGACGGCGTTCAAGATGGCGGTGGCGGACATCAACGCCAAGGGCGGGGTGAACGGACGCCAGATGCAGCTGATCGAGGCGGACACGAAGTCCGACCCGGCGGTGACCGGCCAGGTGGCGCAGCGCCTCATCGACAAGGGCATCGACGCGATGCTGGTGAGTTGCGACTTCGACTTCTCCGCTCCGGCGGCGCAGGCGGCACAGAAGGCGGGCGTTCCCGTCCTCGGCTGCGCGGGATCCCCGAAGTTCGGCGTTCAGGGCATCGGGCCGATGGCCTTCACGCCCACGCTGTCGACGTACGCAGAAGGGGCGGTGCTGTCCAACTTCGCCACGAAGAAGGGCTGGTCCAAGGCGTTCCTGCTCGTCGACGACACGCTGAGCTACACCCGCGAGGTGTGCGCCGGCTTCGAGAAGGCGTTCAAGGAGCAGGGCGGCACGATCGCCGGGCAGGGCTCGTTCAAGAACTCCGACGGTTCCGTCGCATCACAGATCGAGGCGATCAAGAGCTCCGGCGCCGACGTTCTCATGGCCTGCAGCTACCCGCCGGGTGGCGCCTCGGCGCTGCGGCAGATCCGCGCCGCGGGGGTCGACATCCCGATCCTGGGCGAGATGGCTTTCGAGGGCGCATATTGGCTGAAGGCGGTCCCGGGGCTGAGCGACTACTACGCCAGCGCGACCGCATCGGTGTTCGGCGACGATCCGTCGCCGGCCGTCAACACGTTCATCAAGCGCTACGAGAAGGAGACGGGCACGACACCGGCGGTCGGTCACGTCACCCTCGGCTACGCGAACGCGCAGATGCTCGCCCGGGCGATCGAGATCGCCGGCTCCACGGACGGCGACGCGGTCGTCAAGGCGATGGAGGGCTTCGACAAGCAGGACCTGATCATCGGGCCGACGAGCTTCAGCGCCACCGCGCACATCCCGTTGGACCGCCCGATGCGGATCATCGAGTACCAGAACGGCAAGCCGAGCTTCCTCGAGATGGTCGCGCCGGGCGTGAAGGTGGGGCTCGGTGGCTAGCGAGCAGACGGCAGTGCGGGTTGCGGGGACGGCCGAAGGAGGCCGCCCCGCGCACGCGCTGGAGGCGCGCGGCCTCCGCGTTGCGTTCAAGGGCCTGGTAGCGCTGGACGGGGTCGACCTCCATCTCGATCGCGGGGAGATCCTCGGGCTCATCGGACCCAACGGGGCGGGCAAGACCACACTGGCCAACGCGGTCAGTGGCTATCAACGGCCGTCGGAGGGGGAGGTGTTCTTCGAGGGCAGCCCGGTGACGGGCATGCCGCCTCATCGGCTGGGGCGGCGTGGGCTGGCGCGGACGTTCCAGGCGGTGCGCGTGTTCGGTCGCCTGACGGTGGCCGAGAACGTCGAGGCGGCGGCCGTGGCCAGCGGCCGCGGGCGGCGGTCCGCACGCAAGCTCGTGCGGCCGCTGCTCGAGCGCATGGAGCTGACTGCGCTGGCCGATCGTCCGGCCGGCACGCTCGCCTATGGCGACGAGCGACGCGTCTCGATCGCCCGGGCGCTGGCGATGGAGCCGAAGGTGCTGCTGCTCGACGAGCCGTTCGGCGC
>JAOPZL010000205.1 GCA_025964175.1 Solirubrobacterales bacterium | reverse complement strand
GCCCACCGCCACCGCGTCGTCGATCAGCGCCCAGGCGGCGTCCCGCGCGGGGATCCACCGCCGCGCCCGGCCCCGATCGGCGCGCCCGTTGCGCCGCAGCTGCGCGCCGCGGACCGTCGGGTCGGTGGAGATGAGCGGCCAGCGCATCGTGGCGCGAGGCTAGCTGCGCACCATCCGCAACGGCTCACGCCGCAAATCCGGTACCCGAAGATCGCTCGGAGCACCGCGCGCGAATGTCAGGTACCCGTATATTCCCGCTCATGCTCACCGACCTCGCCGGGCTCGCCGCACACGCGGGCGAGACGCTCGGCACGACCGAGTGGCGGACGTTCACGCAGGAAGACGTGAACGCCTTCGCCGACCTCACCGACGACCACAACTTCATCCACGTGGACCCGGAGGCGGCGGCCAGGACGCCGTTCGGCGGCACGATCGCCCACGGGTACTTCACGCTGGCGATGCTGGCGCCGATCAGCATGGAGCTGCTCCAGATCAGCGACCTCGGGATGGGCGTCAACTACGGGCTCGACAAGGTTCGCTTCCCGGCGCCGGTTCCGGTCGGGGCGAAGTTCCGCGGCACCGCGGTCCTCGACGCCGTCGACGAGGTCAAGGGCGGCCAGCAGGCGAAGGTCACGATCACGATCGAGGTCGAGGACTCGGCCAAGCCCGCCGTCGTCGCCGAGTGCCTGTTCCGGTACTACGCATGACCGCCGTGAGCCTCGCCGGCCAGGTCGCCATCGTCACCGGCTCCGGGCGCGGGCTCGGGCGCGCCTACGCGATCCAGCTGGCCGCCGCGGGCGCCGCGGTCGTCGTCAACGACGTCGATGCCGAGGCCGCCGAGGCGGTCGTCGCCGAGATCACCGCAGCGGGCGGGCGCGCGGTCGCCGAGATCGCCGCGGTCGGCTCCGCCGAGACGGCCGACGGGCTCGTCGCGCGCGCGGTCAGCGAGTTCGGCCGTCTGGACACGATGGTCACCAACGCCGGCATCCTGCGCGACACGGTCCTGTGGAAGATGAGCGACGAGCAGTTCGACGCCGTCATCGCAACCCACCTGCGGGGCACCTTCACGTGCGCCCGCGCGGCGGCCATCCACCTGCGCGAGCAGGGCGAGGGCGGCCGCCTGATCCTCGTCGGCTCCCCCACCGGCCAGTACGGCAACTTCGGCCAGGGCAACTACGCCGCGGCGAAGGCCGGCATCGTCGGCATGTGCCGCACGTGGGCGATGGAGCTGGGCCGCGCGCAGATCACGGTCAACACGATCATCCCGACCGCGTGGACGGAGATGACCGCGACGATCCCGATCTACGCGCCGCTGGTCGACGCGGTCGCTGCCGGCCGGCCGCTCCCCCGCCAGGTGCGCCAGGCGCACGCGCTCGGGTCGCCGGAGGACAGTGCGGCGCTCGTCGTCTTCCTCGCCTCGGCCGCGGCGGCGGAGGTCACCGGGCAGGCGATCGGCATCGGCGGCGACAAGCTGTCGCTCTACTCGCACCCGGCCGAGGTCGCCAGCGCGTTCTACGACGGCGGCTGGAACCCCGAGGCGATCGCCGAGAACTGGGCGACGACGCTCGGCGCGTCCACCCAGAGCTTCGGCGTCACGCTGCCGCCGCTGGACCTGGAGGGCTGAGCGCCATGGCCGAGCTCGCGATCGACGTCGACGCGATCGTCGCGATCGACGTCCACACGCACACCCACGCGCACATGGACCACCGGCCGCCCGACCAGGTGACCGTCGAGTTCCTGGACGCCGCCGAGAAGTACTTCGGCGGCAAACCGCCCCAGCCGACGACGCAGGACGTCGCCGACTACTACCGCGAGCGCAAGATGGCCGCGGTCGTCTTCACGGTCGACTCGCCCTACGGGACCGGTGAGCACACGGTGTCCACGGACGAGGTCATCGAGGTCGCCGCCGCCAACCCGGACGTGCTGATCCCGTTCGCCTCCGTCGACCCCCACAAGGGCAAGGCGGGCGTGCGCGAGGCGCGCGAGTACATCGAGCGCGGCGTGCGCGGGTTCAAGTTCCACCCCAACACGCAGGCGTTCTGGCCCAACGACCGAGCGTTCTACCCGCTGTACGAGGTCATCGCCGAGGCGGGGCTGATCTCGCTGTTCCACTCCGGGCAGACGGGGATCGGCGCGGGCATGCCGGGCGGCGGCGGGATCCGGCTGAAGTACTCCAACCCGATGGCCGTCGACGATGTCGCCGCCGACTTCCCCGAGATGGACATCATCCTCGCGCACCCGTCCTTCCCGTGGCAGGAGGAGGCGCTGGCCGTCGCCACCCACAAGCCGAACGTCTACATCGACCTCTCGGGATGGTCGCCGAAGTACTTCCCGGAGGTCCTCGTGCGGTACACGAACGGCCTGCTCAAGCACAAGATGCTGTTCGGGTCGGACTTCCCGCTGCTCACCCCCGAGCGGTGGATGGCGGACTTCGCGAAGCTCCCGATCAAGGACGAGGTCCGGCCGATGGTGCTGAAGGACAACGCGGTGAAGCTGCTGGGACTCTGATACGGGCGTCAGAGCCCGCGGGCTAACGGCCGCGCAGCGTGCGCATGCACGCGACCAGGCCCTCGAGCACGATCCCGCGGTGCTCGAGGGGCACGTCGGCCATCAGCTCGTCCTGCAGCTCGATGACGACCGGGTCGACCTCGTCGAGCAGCCGCTCGCCGTCCTCGGTGATCGTCATGCGCAGGATGCGCTGGTGCGCCGGATCCACCGTCCGCTGGACCAGGCCCCGGCGCTCCAGGCCGGCGACGACCTCGCTCATCGACTGCGGGGTGGTCAGCGAGCGACGCGAGAGCTGCGCGCTGGACAGCCCCGGCCGGGTGCGTAGCACCGACAGCGCGGTGAGCTCGGGAACGCTGAGATCCCACGGCAGCAGCTTCTTGCGCAGCTCACGGCGCACACCCTGGTTGACGCGCCCGACGACGTAGACGAGCTGGGGGTCGTGGAAATCGGGCACGACCTGGAAACCTAATCGTTCGCGACCTGCGTGATCTTCGCGACCGGGGTGTGTTGCAAGAGCAATGTCCCCGAAGAAGGAGTGCAGAATGCGACGCACGCTGATCCTGGGTACCGCCGTGGCCGCCTCCGCGCTGGCCGTACCGGCTGGCGCGCTGGCCCACGACCGCGGCGACGACGACGGCCCGGCGTCCGCCCCCGAGCAGGTCGGGACGGTCGCCTCGTTCGCCGACGGCGTCCTCACCATCAAGCTCGCCGACGGGTCAACGCTGACCGCCAAGGTCAGCGATCGCACGCGCATCAAGTGCGAGAGCGCGACCACCACCGCCACGCCGTCGAAGGCCTCGCTGCGCCGCCGCGGCGGCGACGACGACAACGGCGGCGGCCGCGACGGCGGGTCTCGCCGGCACGGCGGGCACGGTCACTGGAGCGGCAAGCGCTGCTCGACCACCGACCTGACCGCCGGCACCGCCGTCAACGAGGCCGAGGTGAGCGCAACGACCACCGGGGCGGTCTACCGCAAGGTGGACCTCATCAAGTAAGGCCCCGAGCGGGTACAACTGCACGATGGAGCCGCGGGCCCTGTCCCACCCCGTGCGATTGGCGGGCGCGTCGCTGATGCGCCTGCAGTCCGACGCGCGCCTCGTCGAGATGGCGCGTGCCGGCCACGAGGGCGCCTTCGAGACCATCGTCCAGCGGTACCGCCCGGCGCTGCTGCGCTACTGCACCGGCATCCTCGGCCCCAGCCGGGCCGAGGACGCGGTGCAGCAGGCGCTGATCAACGCCCACGCCGCCTTGTCCTCCCCCGACGACCGATCGCTGGACCTGCGTCCGTGGCTCTACCGGATCGCGCACAACAGCGCCCTGAACGTGCTGCGCGGCCGCCGCGACGAGAGCGAGCTCTCCGACCAGGCGCCCGCCTCGGGCGTCGCCCCGCACGACGCGGTGGTCCAGCGCGAGCGGCTCGACGAGCTCCTGACCGCGATCGCCCGACTCCCCCAGGGCCAGCGCGACGCGCTGCTGCTGCGCGAGCTCGAGGGCCGCTCCCACGAGGAGATCGGAGATGCCCTGGGTGTCACCTCCGGCGCCGCGCGCGCTCAGCTCTTCCGCGCCCGCGCCGCGGTGCGCGCCGCCTGCACCGTCCTGACGCCCGCGCCGCTGCTGCTCCGGCTGGCCGACCTGGGTGGTTCCGCCGTCGCGGCCGGCGGCGGTGAGCTGACCAGCTCGGTGGTGACGAAGGCCGTCGCCGGGGTCCTGGCGACGACGGCGCTCGTCGGCGGAGCGACCACGACCGGCGTACTGGTGCACCGGACCGGTGGCGATGGCGAAGCGGTCGCGGCGGCCGCCGTGGAGTCCCGTCCGGGCCCGCGCGCGCCGGCGCGCGCCGCCGGGGAACGGCCTTCCAGCCAGACGAACACGATCTCCATGGCGCTGCTCGGGGCATCGGGGGCCGGTTCGGCCGGACTCCCCGGTGCGCCCGGGAGCGGCGGCCCCGGCGCGCGGCCGGCGGCACGGCTGACAGGACTCGGAGCGATCGGCGATCGCTTGACCGGCGCGGGGCGGGCCGGGTCCGGGCCCGGGGACCGCGGACCGGAACACGGTGGACGCGGAGCGACGGTGATCGGCGGCGAGGACGCCGGACGGTCCCCAGAGCGCGGAGGCTCGGGATCGGGCGACGACGCGAGCGAGCGCCATGGCGCGAGCGGTCGCGGCGACGGGCGCAGCGGCTCCGGCGAGGGCACGGGGCGCGGCCGTGACGGCTCGGAGCACGGCGAGCGCGGGCCGTCCGACTCCAGCGGAACGCCAAACCGCGACGGCCGCGGGACGTCCGGCTCCGACGGGTCCTCGGACGACGCCGGTCGCGGGACGTCCGGCTCCAGCGGATCCTCCGACCGCGAAGTCGCCCGCGACGGGTCGAGCTCATCGAGCAGCGACACGCGCCGCGGGCGGCACGGAACGTCCGAACGCGACGGTTCACGCACGCCCTCACGCTCGGACAGCACGGGCGACGGAGCCCGCGGATCGGGGAAGTCCGGTGGTTCGGACGAGTCCGGCGACTCGAGCGGTTCGAGCGGGTCCGGCAGCTCCGGCGGGTCCAGCACGTCCGGCGGTTCCAGCGGATCCAGCGGCGGCTCGGACGGCGCCAAGCAATCCAGCACGTCCGAGTCCGACGACACGACGTCCTCCAGCGCCGCCGGTTCCGCCACCACCGCGAGCGGCAGCGCCGTCGAGGGCGAGGACGAGTCCGACAGCTGAAGACCACCGGCCGCCGGCCCTCGCCGCGGCGGCCTTCACTACCGCGGTGAACCCCTGCCGGCGAGCGGAGCTCGAGCGGGACCGTCAGATACCGCGCTCACCTACGCGAGGGCATGCTCGACCGCGTCCAGCAGGTCGGCCGGCACGAACGGCTTCACCACGAACCCCTTGGC
>JAOPZL010000178.1 GCA_025964175.1 Solirubrobacterales bacterium | reverse complement strand
CGAATGGTCGATGCGACGCGTGAGATGGATGAGCGGGCCGCCGCACAGCGCTTCTTCGATCTGGCGTCCGACGTCGCCGTGGTGGTGGCGCTCGACGGCACGATCCTGCACGCCAACCGCGCCTTCCGGGCCGCGGCGGGCGATGCGACGCGGGGCACGCCCATCGACGACGTCGTCCATCCGGCCGACGTGGCGATCCTCCTCGACGCCCGGCACCGGCTGACCCACGACGCCACGGCGCACGAGACCGTCGAAGTGCGGCTGGGATCCGACCGCCGCGGCTGGCGCTGGCACCGGCTGACCACGGGCATCGACCGCGACGCGGGCACCTTCCACGTGATCGGCCAGGACCGCACCGAGGCGCGCGGCGCCGACGCGCGCCTGGCCGAGGCCGAGGACCGCTTCCGCGCGGCGTTCGAGGACGCCGCGATCGGCATGTCGATCACCTCGCTGGACGGCCGCTGGCTGCGCGTCAACCCGGCGATGTGCGCGCTGCTGGAACGGGCCGAGGAGGAGCTGATCGGCCAGCCGGTGATCGACGTGACCCATCCCGAGGACCGTGTGCTCGCGCTGGGCGCGATGGCCGCGATGCGTGCCGGCGAGCGGCTCACGTCGATGGACGAGCAGCGCTACCTGCGCCCCGACGGGAGCGTCGTCTGGGTCCTGCGCTCGGGCTCCCTCGTCTCCGACGGCGACACGCCGCGCTACTTCGTCGCCCAAGCCCTGGACATCACCCGCCGCCGCCACAGCCAGGAGGCCCTGCGCGCGTCGGAGGAGCGCTTCCGCGCGCTCGCCGGGGCGGCGCCCAGCGGGGTCTGGGCGACCGACCTCTTCGATGCCTGCGTCTACGCCAACGACCGCCTTGCCGAGATCGTGGGCTGCGCGCCGCACGAGCTGCTGGGCCACGGCTGGATCGACGTGTTCGGCGGCGAGGACGGGTTCGGCGGCGCCGACCACGTGCGCTCCCAGCTGCTGCGCGCCGGCACCGCCGGCTACGAGTTCCCGATCGCCACGAGCGACGGGCGCACGGTCTGGGTCCGCGGCCGGGCCGCGGTCCTGCACGGCCCCGACGGCGGGGCGTCGGGCGTCGTCGGCTCGCTGGAGGACGTGACGGAGGAGGTCGACAACCGCCGCGAGCTCGCCGCGCGCGAGCAGGAGCTGCGGCTGCTGACCGAGCGCTCCAGCGACTTCCTGGCCCGGCTCTCCCCCACCCTGGAGGTGCGCTACGCCTCGCCCGCGAGCGTGCCGCTGATCGGCCGGACCCCGGCGGAGCTCGTCGGCAGTCGCATCGACGAGCTGGTCGTCCCCGAGGACCGCTCCATCGTGCACGCGGCCGCCGCGCGGCTGGCCACCGAGGACGCGGTCACCGTCGTCTGCCGCGTGCGCCGCGCCGACGACCGCATCGTCTGGTTCGAGTCCGCGATCGCGCCGATCCGCGACGACGACGGCGAGGTCCTCGAGCTCGTCTGCGTCTCGCGCGACGTCACGGAGCGCAAGGCCGCCGAGCTGCAGCTCGCCCACCAGGCGATGCACGACGCGCTCACCGGCCTGCCCAACCGCGCGCTCTTCCTCGACCGCCTCGGCCACGCGCTGCGCCGCCGCGTCCGCCGCGGGACCGGCATGCTCGCCGTCATGTTCCTCGACGTCGACCGCTTCAAGGTCATCAACGACTAGCTCGGCCACGGCGCCGGCGACCTGCTGCTGATCGACGTCGCCGGCCGGCTGGACGCGGCCCTGCGCCCGGCCGACACCGTCGCCCGTTTCGGCGGCGACGAGTTCACCGTGCTGTGCGAGGACATCAACGGCGAGCTCGAGGCGGTCGCGATCGCCCAGCGGATCGTCGACCTGTTCGAGGAGCCGTTCGACATCGACGGGCGCGAGGTCTTCCTGTCGACGTCGGTGGGGATCGCGCTGGCCTCCGAGGTCCGCTCCGACAACGGCGCGGGCGACCTGATCCGCGACGCCGACGCCGCGATGTACCGGGCCAAGGAGCTCGGCAAGGCCCGCTACGAGCTGTTCGACGCGGCCATGCGCCAGCACGCGCTGCGCCGGCTGGAGCTCGAGAACGCGCTGCGCCGCGCGGTGGAGCGCGACGAGCTGCGCATCCACCTGCAGCCGGAGATCGCCGTGGACGGCGGGGCGGTCGTCGGCTTCGAGGCGCTCGTGCGCTGGCAGCACCCGGAGCGTGGGCTGCTCGCCCCGGCCGAGTTCGTGCCGCTGGCCGAGGAGACCGGGCTGATCGGCTCGATCGGCGAGTGGGTGCTGCGCCGCGCCTGCATCCAGGCTGCGGCATGGTCGGAGGCCGGTCTGACGATCGCCGTGAACGTCTCGCCGCGCCAGCTCTCACAGGGCGACTTCGTCGAGCGGGTCGCCGCGATCCTCGACGAGACGGGCCTGCACCCGCCGTCGCTGACGCTGGAGCTGACCGAATCCGCGGTGATCGATAGCGGGCCCGAGACGCTGGCCACGCTGAACGGCCTGAAGGCGCTCGGCGTGATGCTGGCGATCGACGACTTCGGCACCGGCTGGTCGTCGCTGGGCCACCTGCGCCGCTTCCCGCTGGACGTCGTCAAGCTCGACCGCTCGTTCGTCAGCGGGCTGGGGACCGAGCCCCAGGACGCCTCCATCGCCGGCGCGATCATCTCGCTGGCCCACGCGCTGGGGCTCTCGACCGTGGCCGAGGGCATCGAGACCGGCGAGCAGCTCGCCATCCTCGCCGCGCTCGGCTGCGACCTCGGCCAGGGCTACCTGTTCGCCCGGCCCGCGCCGCTGGAGAGCTTCGGGGAGATCCTCGGGCTCGACGGCCGCCTACCGTCCGCTGGGTGAGTCCCCTCGATGCCGCGCTGGCGTTCCTGCGCTGCCCGGTCTGCTCCGCGGCGCTGGAGCGCCCGGCGGACGCGGCGGCCGTGCGCTGTGAGAACGGCCACGCGTTCGACGTCGCCCGCCAGGGCTACCTGAGCCTGCTGGCCGGCAGCGGCGCCCCGGACGGCGACAGCGCGGCGATGGTCGCCGACCGCGTCGCGCTGCTGGGCAGCGGGCACTTCGATCCGCTGGGCGCCGCGGTCGCCGCCGCGGCCGGACGCGGACGCGTGGCGGCGGAGATCGGCGCGGGCAGCGGCTTCTACCTCGCCGCCGCCCTCCAGAGCGGCGAGTTCGGCGTCGGCATCGCGCTGGACGTCT
>JAOPZL010000028.1 GCA_025964175.1 Solirubrobacterales bacterium | reverse complement strand
CGGGTAGGCCGCACTCGCCGCGTCGGACGCCGCCCAACCGGGGAGAATCGGCTCCCCGTGGATCCGCTGCTTCCCCTCAAGGCGTTCGACCGCTTCCAGCAGCGCCACCGGGCGTTGGGCGTTCCGGTCGCCGTGCTGCGCAAGTTCTCCGACGACGACGCGGGGCCCGCGGCGACGCTGATCGCCTACTACGCGTTCGTCTCGATCTTCCCGCTGCTGCTCCTCTTCACCACCGTGCTGGGGTTCGTGCTGCAGGACAACCCGAGCCTGCAGAAGTCGATCATCGACACCACGATCGCCGAGGTCCCGGTGATCGGACCGCAGATCCAGACGCAGTCGCTGACCGGCAACGGGGTCGCGCTGGCCGTCGGCATCATCGGCACGATCGTGTCGGGGCTGGGCGTGACGCTGGCCGCGCAGCGGGCGTTCAACCACGTCTACGCGGTGCGTCGCCGCGATCGTCCCGACTTCCTCTTCTCCCGCCTGCGAGGCCTGGGGACCCTGGCGCTGATGGCGCTGCTGCAGATCGTCTCGACGGTGATCACCGGGCTGGCCGGCGGCGGACTGGGCGGCCGGTGGGCGACGATCGCCGGCCTTGCCCTCTCGCTCGCCGTCAACGGCCTGCTGTTCACGATCGCCTTCTCGTTCCTGGTCGGCAAGACGGTCCCGCGCTCGCAGCTGTGGCCGGGCATCGTCATCGCCACGGTGGGCTGGACCGCGCTGCAGGCGCTCGGCGGGCTCTACGTCAAGCACGTGATCGCCGGCGCGACCGAGGCCTACGGCACGTTCGCGACGGTGATCGGCCTGATCGCCTGGCTCTACCTCGGCGCGCGGATGGTCGTCTATGCGGCCGAGATCAACACCGTCCTCAGCCGCCGGCTGTACCCCCGCGCGCTCTTCGGCCCGCCGCTGGCGGCCGACCGCAAGACCTACACGGCGCTGGCCAAGACGGAGGAGCGGATCCAGGAGGAGCACGTCGCCGTCCGCTTCGACCCGCCCGATCCCGATTAGTCCGCCTCGACCTCGGCCTCGCGCTCCCGCACGCGGAAGATCCGCGCCAGCACGATCGAAAGCTCGTACAGGACGACCAGCGGGGCCATCTCGATGAGCATCGACACCGGGTCGACGCCGGGCAGGAGCATCGCGACGACCGCACAGCCGACGTAGGCGTAGCGGCGCACCGCGGTCAGCTGCTGCACGGTGATCACGCGCAGCCGGGTCAGGGCGAGGACGCCGACCGGAACCTGGAAGACCAGCCCGCAGGCCACGAGCGTCGTGCCGACGAACATGTAGTACTGCTTGGCCTGCACGAACACGTTGAACTGGTTCGTGTTGAAGCCCTGCAGGAAGTGGATCGCCGCCGGGAGGACGAGGAAGTAGCCGAACGCGATGCCGCCCACGAACAGCAGCGGGATCATCGACAGCAGCGGGACCGCGACCTTGCGCATCTCCAGCGTGAAGGCCGGGACGATGAACGCGTAGAGCTGGTAGAGGATCAGCGGCAGCGACAGGATCAGGGCGAACATCCCGGCGACCAGCAGCGTCACCGAGAACGGCTCGCCGATGCCCAGCGTGACCGGCTTGTTGCCCTCGACCTTCGTCGGGATCGCGGCGATCGTCCGGGTCAGCGTGATCGCGCGGGCGGCCATCGCGGCTCGGGCGGTGGCCGACAGGCCGGAGCCGGGAGCGGCCAGCGTGAGCGCGGTGTCGCGGTCGGCCTTGGCCAGCGCGAGCACCGACTTCTGCGTCAGCGAGAGCTCGCCGGTCGTGCCGACGCCCTTCGCGACGTTGTGCTGCGTCTGCGCGTCCAGCGGGTGGTTGATCACGCTGAGCAGGGCGTTGTTCTGCCACAGACAGACGCCGAACATGACGGTCAGGGTGAGGACGCAGATGATCAGTCGCGCCCGCAGCTCGTCGAGGTGTCCGACGACGTCGAGGCGGTCGTCGTAAGCGACGGGGGAGCGGAGGGCGTTCACGGCCATGACCGTTTCCTGCGGGCACGGCGGCCCTGCGGATCACCCGATCTCGCCCCCAAAGCCCTCACGAGACCGGGCCAGCGCGGTGAACCCTCGTCGGTGACGTGCGGTCACCGTTGGCAAACGTCCCTGGGCAGGACAGCTATCGGTCGCGGTCGGCCGCCGCGTTGGCCGCGACGCCCTTGCGCCCGCGCTCGACGGCCGCGCGGAACTTCGAGAGGTTCTCCTCGAGCGTGTCGAGCGTGCCGTCGGCGTAGTCCTCGGCACCGAGGCGGATCGTGCGCTCACGGGCGCCCGCCTCGCTGAGGATGTCCTCGGCCGCGCGCTCGGACTCCTTGGCGATCTCCCCGGGGGACATCAGCCGCGCCTCGAAGGCCCGCGCCTCCTCCAGCAGCCGGTCGGCCTCGCGCTTGGCCTGGGCCAGCATGTCGGTGCGCTCCTTGACGATCCAGCGCGCGTTCTTGATCTCGTCGGGAATCGTCGCCCGCATCTGGTCCAGCGCCTCGTAGATCTGGTCCTTGTCCACGCGGACCTGGTCGGTCAGCGGGACCGGCTTGGCGTTGCGGATGAGTTCGTCGAGATCGTCGATGAGCACGAGGACGTCCATACCGGTCCCTTCGACGCCGGACGCCGTTCTCATGCACGACCTCGGGATCACCGTCATGCTGCTGACGTCGCCACCCCAGGAGGCCTGCCATGTTCGACCACGTCACCGCGCGCGTCTCCGATCGCGCGCAGTCCGAGCGCTTCTTCGAGACCGTCCTCGTCCCGCTGGGGATCGACGCGACCTACCGCTCCACCGCCTTCGCGGTGTGGGATGACTTCGAGATCACGCAGACCGACGCCGCGCACGAGGTGACGCGGCGCCTGCACATCGCGTTCGCCGCTCCGACGCGCGAGCAGGTCGACGCGTTCTGGCAGGCCGGCGTCGACGCCGGCTACGAGGACGACGGCCGGCCGGGCCTGCGTCCCGAGTACGCCGACGACTACTACGGCGCGTTCCTGCGCGATCCCGACGGCAACAGCGTCGAGGCCGTCCATCGCGACGGGCGCCGCCACCGCGACGGCGTCGTCGACCACGTGCGCATCCGCGTCGCCGAGCTCGAGCCGGCCGCCGTCTTCTATCGCGCGGTGGCGGAGACCACGGGCATCGTCATCCGCCGCGACGACGCGTTCGGGCTGGCGCTCTCCCGGGATGAGGCGGGCGGCGCGTTCTCGCTCGTCCCCGGCCTGGCGACCGAGAACGTCCACCTCGCCTTCGCCGGCGACGACGACACGATCCGGCGCTTCTACGAGACCCTCGTGGGCGCCGGCTTCCGCGGCAACGGGGAGCCGGGCGAGCGGCCCAGCTACCACCCGGGGTACTACGCCGCCTACGTCCTGGACCCCGACGGCAACAACATCGAGGTCGTCGACCACCACCGTGCGTGACGAGGTCGGCGGGGAGGATCTCCCCCAGCACGCCGTGAGGACCGCGCGCTCGCGCGCCGTCAGCGTCCGACCGCCTCGGCCCGCACGTTCGCCGGGCGCTCCAGCGCGCGACCGACGTACGCGCGCAGCGGCCCGTCGTCCTCGGTGAGCCCCCGCCGGAAGGCCGTGCCGAGGATGCTCGCGCACAGGACGTCGGCGACGGTGAAGGTGTCGCCGAGCAGGTACGGGCGGTCGGTCACGGCTTCGGCCAGCGCCGCCGCGACCTGCGCGAAGCGCTCCGCGGGCTCGGCCTCGTCCTGCTGCGCCCGCCGCGCCCGCACCCAGCCGAAGACGCTGGACTCCAGCTCGGACATCGCGAACACCGACCACTGGTAGGCGATCGCGCGGTCCGTCGTGCCCACCGGCGGGAGCAGCCCCGCCTCGGGGTGCAGGTCGCCGAGGTGCAGCAGAATCGCCGCCGACTCGAACACGAACTGCCCGTCGTCGAGCGCCATGACGGGCACGCGACCCAGCGGGTGGCGCTCGCGGTGCTCGTCGGAGCGCTTCTCCTCCCGGGTCAGGATCGTCAGCTCGTACGGAGCGCCGATCTCCTCCAGGGTCCACAGGACGCGTGTCGAGCGGGAGCCCGGCAGGTGGTAGAGATGCATCCCGCCATCATCCTGCGATCGCGCCGCGACGTTCCCGTCCGTCGACCGCCGCCCGTCGCGCCTGCGTCGGCGACAGCCCGTAGCTGGCCCGGAACGCGCGGCTGAAGTGGGCGTGGTTGCTCAGGCCCCAGCGCGTCGCGATCGCGCTGACCGGGACGTGGGCCAGCGCGGGGTCGGTCAGGTCCTCCAGGCAGTGCTCCAGCCGGCGGCGGCGGATCCAGCTGGACAGCGTCTCCTGCTCCGCGGCGAAGGCGACGTGCAGCAGGCGAACGGAGACGTGGTGCGCGCGGGCCAGCGAGCCGGGCCCGAGATCGGGATCGCCGAGATGGCGCTCGGCGTAGGCGCGCACCCGCGGCGCGAGGGTGCGCGGCGGCAGCGTGCTCGCGCCCGGCCCGGCGCCGCGCGGCGCCCCGTGGACGCTGCGCGCGACGGCGATCAGCGCGTCCTGGAGGTTGGGATCGTCCGGCGCCAGCGCGCCCTCGTCCAGCTGCTGCCACAGCTCGCGCAGGAACGCCCCGGCGAGGGCGCCCGCTCCGCTCGCCCCCGGCGCGCAGCGGGCGGTGTCGGTGTGCCCGACCCCGAGGGCGTCGATCGGCGCGCTGAGCAGCAGCAGGTCGAAGCGCCCGTCGTGGGGCACCTCGAACGGGCGTGAGCTGTCCCAGGTCGTGAGGTCGCCGCGCGCGAGCACCGCCTGGCGCCCGCCCTGGCGCACCGCGCACGGGCCGCCCAGCGTGAGCGCGACGACGAGGTGCCCGGGGTCGCCGGCCCGGATCGTCCGCGGGGTGCGGCGCACGGTCGAGGCCGAGCCGCGGAAGCGCAGCAGCGACAGCGCGCCGAGCTCGTGGCTCTCGGCGCGCCCGGAGAACGCGGACCCGTCGGTAAAGCCGATCGAGAGCGGGAAGAGCGCCTGGGCGTGCACCGACGCCCAAGCCTCGCGCCGATGCTCGGGGGCCACCGTCCGGGTGTCGAGCAGCAGGGCCACCCTGCTCGCGATCCTACCCCGCGGCAGGTGGTGCGAGCAGGCGCGGCTCCCGGTCGGCGTCGATGATCCCGGCGGTCTCGTCGTCCGGCGTGCCGATCACGTGCCAGGCGTCGACGGCGCCGCCGGCCGACCCGGTCAGCACGGTCTGCGCCCCACCGTCGATGCCGAACGAGAACACGTCAGGCCGTGCGTAGTGCCCGGCCGAGTCCGCGAAGAACTTCGCGAACGGGATCATGCCGAGGTCGATCTCGCCGTAGAGGATCGCCTCGTCGTCGCGGTGGGGTCCGGCGACGTACGTGGCGTTGGGCGCGACGATCGCCGACAGCCCGCCGCCGACGCGGATCTTGTCCGTCTGGCCGGTCAGCCCGCAGGCCTCGATCGCGCCCTCGTCGATGCGGCTCTGCACGCAGACGACGAAGACCTGCGCCGCCAGCGCGTGGTACTTGATCGCCGTCTCGGTCATGTTGTCGAAGTTGCTGGAGTTGGGGTCGGCGGTCATGGCCGAGATCGCCGGCCAGGCGGCGACGTGGACCTGCTGGCCCAGCGCGGTCAGCGCGTAGCGGTTGAGGTCCATCGTGTGCTCGAAGCAGATGAGCCCGCCCAGGCGCCCGATCGACGTGTCGAGGACGAAGACGTCGCGGCCGTCGCCACGACCCCAGATCGTCCGCTCGACGTTCGTCGGCTGCAGCTTGCGGTGGCGGGCGACGAGGCGACCCTCGTCGTCGAACCAGGCCAGCGTGTTGTAGAGCGTGCCGCCGTCGCGCTCGTTGATGCCGATGCAGACCCAGGTGCGCGCGTCGCGCGCGGCGCGACCGATGCGGCGCGTCGCGTCGCTCGGAAGCTCGACGGACTCGTTGAACAGCTGGGCGAACAGCGGCGCGCTCTGGGCCGGCGTGTGCGTCCAGATCCAGAACGGGTACCCGGGCAGGAACGACTCGGGGAAGACGACCAGCCGCGCGCCCGCGGCGCCGGCCTCCGCGATCAGCCGGCACGCCTTGTCGACGCTGGCATCGAGGTCGAGGAACTCCGACGCGGCGTGGACGGCGGCGACGGTGAACGGCACGGGCGTGGGCTGCGACATGCCGCGACGCTACGTCGGCCGGACCCCTCGCGCTTGCGCCTGCGCGCACGATGCTGTGCAGGGGCCGCAGGCCAGCTCGTCCCGCAGCGACGAGACCAGCGCGGGAGCGGGCGATCCGCCGGCGACGCGCACGAGGCCGATCGAGGAGGTGAGGAGGACCGCATCGGCCGCGCGCAGTCGCTGCAGATCGAACGGCTCCTCGCAGGTGCCGACCCGGGCCAGCACCCTGGAGCGGGTGACCCCGGGCAGCAGACGTCCATCGGCGGGCGGGGTGATGAGCGTGTCGCCTTCGAGGAGCCAGACGTTCGCGATCGCGGCCTCCAGCACGGCCCCGTCGGCGTCGACGATCAAGGGCATGCCCCCGTGGCGCTGGTCCAGTGCTTCGAGCAGACGGCGATCGCGCCACTTGTGCGCGCCCAGGCCGCCGGGCAGCAGGACCGCGTGCACGGCCACGGGTGTGTCATCGACCGGCTTGGCCTCGCGTACCGCAAGCTCGATCGCGATGCCGCCGGGGGCGGGAAAGGCATCGATTCGCAGGCGCAGCAGCGGCGCCGTCGCGCCGGCGAGCGCGGAGCAGACACGATCGACCAGATCGTCGGGCAGCTCCTCCCCCAGGACCTCGGCCACGGAGGCCCCCAGGCGCGCGAGGTGCTCCTGGAGGCGAGCTGGCTCGCCGGCGCGCACGGCGATGGTCTCGAACACCCCGAGCGCGGGATCGGGCCGTTGGAGGCCGCCGTCCAGCGCTCGGGCCGGCGGCGTGGCGCTTCTCGCGGATGGTTCCTCGTGCAGCCGCGCGCCGAGCGCCCGCAGCAGCGGGCGCGCCTTGGTCAGCGCTTCACGCACCTCCGCATCGGGATCGGAATCGGCGACGATGCCGCCACCGACGCCGATCCACGCCATGCCGTCGCGGATCTCGAAGGTCCGGATCACGACGTTGAGCTCCAGGCCGCCGACCGGGCTGGCGAACCCCACCGCACCCGTATAGGCATGGCGGGCGCTGCCCTCCAGCTCGGAGATGACGCGCAACGCCTGGACCTTCGGCGCGCCGGTGACCGAGCCCGGCGGGAACGTCGCATGCAGGAGCTCGCGGTCGCCGACGTCGTCGCGCAGGCGGCCGCGCACGTCGGAGACCAGATGCCACACGCCTGGATGGGCCTCCACCGACGGCGTGGGATCGGCCTGCACCGTCCCGTACGCGCAGACCCGGCCGAGGTCGTTGCGCATCAGGTCGACGATCATCACGTTCTCGGCCCGATCCTTGTCCGACTCCAGCAGCTGCGCGGCGGCGCCATCCTCCGCCCGAGACTCGAGGCGGGCGATCGTGCCCTTGATCGGCCGGGTGACGACCTCGCGGCCACGGCGGCGCAGGAACAGCTCCGGTGAGAGCCCGGCGGTCGCGCCCCATGGTCCCGCGAGATACGCGCCGTAGCGAGGCGCTACGGCCAGGCCGGCAGCGAACGCGTCCAGCGGATCACCGGCGAACGCTCCTTCCAGGCGCATCGTCAGGTTGGCCTGGAACAGCTCGCCCGCGGCGATCCGCTGCACGCACTGCGCCACCGCGGCGCGATGTCCGGCGATACCGGGCGCGGCCGGCGCGAACGGCCCCGCGGCGAACGGCCGGGCGGCGGCACGCCGGCGCACGAGCGCTTCCCGCCGATCAGCGAGCGCATCGGCTCGAGCCGGCGTCCACAGCGCCTCGAACCACCAGCACCCCCCGGCGTCACGGCGCAACAGGTGGTCGTAGAACGCCAGCGCGAACGCCGGCAGCGACGTTCTCGCCGGTGGCGGCGGAGGCAGACGCTCGACCCGATGGGCCAGCGCGAACCCGAGCATTCCCACCCATCCCCCACCCACCACGCCGTCGGGCATCGCTCCATCGACGACCACCTCGGGCTGCTCGTCGAGCAACGCGAAGGGGTCCTCGTCGACGTCCGCGATCCGAACGGGATCGGAGCCGATCAGCGCGCCGCCGCCCGCCCACGCGCCGGACAGGACGAACGGGTGGTCGTCCCCGCGCAGCCGCAGTGCCGCCTCGGCGACGGTCCAGCGGACGTCCAGCCGTTCGGCGACGAGGCGGACGACGTCCGGACGACCCTCTCCGATCGTCAAGACCCCACCATCGTCGCCGGCACTTCCATCGAGCTGTCCTTCCTAGTCCTGCGGAAGGATGTCCCGCAGCACGGTCAGCGCCCGCTGGCGGTGCGCGTTGAGCTCTGAGACGAGGTCGTCGGCGTCCCGGCGGCGAACGGCGTCCAGGATGCGGTCATGGGCGTCGATGGCGGCGTGGCGCTCCTGGGGGGAGTTGTAGTACAGCGCCCGGTACGCCTCGGTCGAGTCCCACAGCAGCCGGATCAGCCGCAGGACGTGCGGCTGATCGGGAGCGTCGAGGATCGACAGGTGGAAGCTGCGGTTGGCGTCGAGATCGCGGGCGACGTCCCCGGCCTCGGCGGCGTCGACGCAGTCCTTGGCCGCCTCGGTGATCCGGTCGAGGGCATCCTCGTCGAGCGTCGGGAGGGCATGCCGGGCCGCCCGCTCCTCCAGGTCCTGGCGCAGTTCGTAGATCTCGCGCAGGTCGCTGAACTTCAGCTCGGTGACGAAGTAGCCCCGGCGCGGGAGGTAGGTGAGCTGGCCCTCCTGCTCGAGCACGCGCAGCGCCTCGCGGATCGGCGCCACGCTGAGGCCGATCTCGCCGGCGATCTCCTCCTGGTTGACCCGCTGGCCGGGCCGCAGCTCGCCGGCCGTGATCAGCCGCCGCAGCGCCTCCAGCGCGTACTGCTGCGCGGTCCCCAGCGCCGACGGTCGTGCGGTCACCGGGCCAGGCTACCGTCGCCGCCGCTCATCGGAAGGCCTGGATCCCGGTGAGCGCACCGCCGACGACGAGCGCGTGGACGTCGGCGGTGCCCTCGTAGGTGACGACCGACTCGAGGTTGTTCATGTGGCGGATCACCGGGTACTCGAGCGTGATCCCGTTGGCGCCGAGCACCTGGCGCGCGGCGCGCGCCACCTCGAGCGCGGCGTTGACGTTGGCCAGCTTGCCCATCGAGACGTGCTCGGACCGCAGCGTTCCCGCGTCCTTCATGCGGCCCAGGTGGAGGGCCAGCAGCGTGCCCTGATTGACCTGGGTGGCCATCGTGGCGAGCTTGAGCTGCTGGATCTGGGTCGCGGCGATCGGCCGGCCGAACGCGATGCGCTCCCCGGCGTACTCCAGGGCCGACTCGAAGCAGGCGCGCGCGGCGCCGATCGCGCCGAACACGATGCCGAAGCGCGCCTCGTTCAGGCACGAGAGCGGGCCACGCAGCGAGGCGACCTCGGGCAGCATCGCCGAGCCCGGCAGGCGGACGTCGTCCAGCAGCAGCTCCGACGTGACCGACGCGCGCAGCGAGAGCTTGCGGTGGATGTCCTGTGTCGTGAAGCCCTTGGCGTCAGTGGGGACCACGAACCCGCGAACGCCCTCGTCGGTGGTGGCCCAGACGATCGCGACGTCGCTGATCGACCCGTTGGTGATCCACATCTTCTGGCCGTGGAGGATCCAGTCGTCGCCGTCGCGGCGAGCCCGCGTGCGCATCGCGCCGGGATCGGAGCCCGCATCGGGCTCGGTCAGGCCGAAACATCCGATCGCCTCCCCCGCCGCCATGCGCGGCAGCCACTCCTGCTTCTGCTCCTCGCTGCCCCAGCGCCAGATCGCGTACATGGCCAGCGATCCCTGGACGGAGACGAGGCTGCGGATGCCGCTGTCGCCGGCTTCCAGCTCGAGGCACGCCAGCCCGTAGGCCGTCGCCGAGGCGCCGGCGCACCCGTAGCCCTCCAGGTGCATCCCCAGGACGCCGAGCCGGCCCAGTTCGGGCGCCAGCTCGCGCGGAATCGTCGCCTCCTCGAACCAGTCACCGACGTGCGGAACGACGCGATCGGTGACGAACGCGCGAACCGCGTCGCGGATGTCGCGCTCCTCGTCGGACAGGAGGTGGTCGATCGCCAGGAAGTCCTTGGGGCGGATCGGGGCGTCGCTCGGTGCGCCTGTCGTCATTCCGGATGCTCCTTGACCGAATAGTTTCGAAGATCTAGGATATCCAACCACATGGCCCAAGCCCTTGGCAAGCTCCGGATCCTCGACTTCTCCCGCGTCCTCGCCGGCCCCTTCGCCACGATGCTGCTCGCCGACCTCGGGGCCACCGTGATCAAGGTCGAACGTCCCGGCGGCGGGGACGACACCCGCGCGTGGGGTCCGCCGCACGACGAGCGCGGGGAGGCGACCTACTTCCAGGCCGTCAACCGCAACAAGGACAGTCTGGTGCTGGACCTCACCGACCCGTGCGGCCGAGCCCGCGCACGAGCGCTGGCGTCGGAGTCCGACGTCGTCGTCGAGAACTTCCGCCCGGGTGTGATGGACCGCCTCGGGCTCGGCTATGACGCCCTCGCCGAAGCGAACCCCGGCCTCATCTACTGCTCGATCACCGGATTCGGTCGCGGCGAAGGCGCGGCGCTGCCCGGCTACGACCTGCTCGTGCAGGCGCTCGGCGGGCTGATGAGCATCACCGGAGAGCCCGGTGGCGAGCCCCAGAAGGTCGGCGTCGCCCTGGTCGACGTGATCACCGGCCTGTTCGCGAGCGTCGGGATCCTCGCCGCCCTCCACCATCGCGCGGACACCGGGGAAGGCCAGCGCGTGGAGGTCGACCTGCTGTCGTCGCTGCTCGCCGCGCTCGTCAACCAGGGTTCGGCCTACACCCTGGCGGGCGCCGTCGGCGGGCGCCTCGGCAACGCGCACCCGTCCATCGCCCCCTACGAGCTGCTGCCGACCGGGGACGGCGACCTCGTCGTCGCGGTCGGCACCGACAAGCAGTTCGCCTCGCTGTGCGCGGTGCTGGGCGCGCCCGAGCTGGCGCACCGCCCGGCGTTCGCGACCAACGCCTCGCGGGTCGCCCATCGCGACGCGCTGCGCGCCGCGTTGATCGACCGGCTCGCGGCGCGCGGCGCCGCCGATTGGGTCGGCGCGCTCACGGCGGTCGGCGTCCCCGCCGGCTGCGTCAACGACATCTCCGGCGCCTTTGCCCTGGCCGGCTCGCTCGACCTCGCCCCGATCGTCCGGATCCCGCGCGAGGACGGCAGCACCGCCGCCCTGACCAAGAACCCCATCGGGCTCTCGCTGACACCACCGACCTACCGCAGCGCACCGCCGCTGCTCGCCGGACATCCGCCGCCGACCACCTAGACCAAGGACGCCGATGCTCGACCTCGCCGCTTCCTCCCCGTCGCTCGCCGACGGCCGGACCCTGTTCATCGACGGCGTCTGGCACGACGCCCAGGAGACCTACGAGCGCTCCGACCCGGCCGGCCTCGAGGCGGCAACGGGCGTCTTCGCCGCGGCCGGCGCCGAGCACGTGCGGGCCGCCTACGACGCCGCGGCCGGCGCCCAGCCCGGCTGGGCAGCGACGCCGGCGCCGCAGCGCGCCGACGTCCTGCGCCGAGCCGCCGACCTGCTGGAGTTCCGCGTCGACGCCGCCACCCATCGGCTGACCGCGGACATGGGGAAGGCGCGCCGGGACGCGAGGGCCGAGGTCCTTCGGAGCGCGGCGATCCTGCGCTACGTCTCCGGGGACCTGCTCCAGCCCAGCGGCGAGACGTACCCCAGCGCGGATCCGAGCACGATGCTGCTCACCGTCGAGGAGCCGCTCGGCGTCGTGTGCGCGATCACGCCGTGGAACTTCCCGTTCGCGATCCCGACCTGGAAGCTCGCCCCCGCCATCGGCTTCGGCAACGCCGTCGTCTGGAAGCCGGCCGAGGCGGCGTCGGGAAGCGCGGTCCTGCTGGCGGAGGTCCTCGCGGCCGCGGGCGTGCCGGACGGCGTCCTGAACCTCGTCACCGGTCGCGGACGAGCGCTGTCCACCGCGCTGACCGGCGATCCCCGGTTGTCGGCGCTCACCTTCACCGGGTCCAACGGGGTCGGGGTCGCGCTGCGCCAGGCCGTGGCCGATCGCAACGTCAAGGTCCAGCTCGAGCTCGGCGGCAAGAACCCCGCGATCGTCCTTGCCGACGCCGACCTTCCCTACGCGGCGGCCCAGGTCGTGCGCGGGGCGATGCTCTCGACCGGGCAGCGCTGCACCGCCACCAGCCGCGTCTACGTCGAGCGCTCGGTCGCCGCGGAGTTCCGCGCTCTCGTGCGGGAGACGATCGGCCAGCTCGTGGTCGGCGACCCCTATGACGAGGCGACGGACGTCGGTCCGCTGGCTTCGGTCCAGCAGCGCGACGCCGTCGCGGAGTACCTGCGCCTCGCGGGCGAGGAGGGCGTCGAGGTCGTCACCGGCTCGCTCGCCGTCGGGGACGGCTGCTTCGTCGCTCCGACCGTGCTGACGGGCGTGCGGTCCGACAGCGCGCTGATGCTGGAGGAGATCTTCGGGCCCGTCCTGGTGCTCGTCGAGGTGGACTCCTACGACGCGGCGATCGCGGCGGCCAACGACACGCAGTTCGGCCTGTCGTCCGCCCTCTTCACCACCGACCTGGCCCGCGCCATGCACTTCGTCCGCGCCACCCGCTCGGGCATCGTCCACGTCAACCGGGAGACCGCCGGCGTCGAGCCGCACGTCCCGTTCGGCGGCGTCAAGGCCTCCAGCAGCATGCAGCGCGAGCAGGGCAAGGCCGGCCGCGCCTTCTTCACGACGACCAAGACCGTCTACCTGCGGACGCCCTAGGCGTGGGGGCCCAGGCGACCGGCGACGAGCCGCGCCGTCACGTCGTACTCCGGCGCCGCCGCCGGCCCCCACCGCGACACCGCCACCGATGCCGCCGCGTTGGCCCACACGCACGCGTCGGCCGGCCGCTCCCCGCGGGCCAGCGCGGCGACGAACGTCCCGACGTGCGTGTCGCCCGCCCCCGTCGTGTCGACGGGATCGGCCCGGAACGCCGGGACCTCCACGGTCGGCGTCCCGGGCATCGCCAGGAAGCACCCCGCGGGTCCGCAGCGGACGATCGCGCCGCGCAGGCGCGTCCCTCGCTCCAGGAGCACGGCGGCGGCCGTCGCGGCATCGGGTTCCCCCGTCAGCACCTCGGCCTCTCGCTGGTTGAGGCTGATCCACGTCGCCGACGCGAGCGTCACCTCGAGCAGGCTCGCGGGGAGGTCGCGCACGAGCGGGCCGGGATCGAAGATCACCTCGACCCGGGCAGCGACGTCGGCGATCCACTGGACGATCACCGGTCCGTGGGGATAGGCCAGGTCGTAGCCGGAGACGTACACGGTGTCGCTCTCGATCAGGGCGACGTCGGACAGGTCCTCGGGCCGCAGGCGGGCCTCCACGCCCATCGCCGTGACCATCGTCCGCTCGCCGCTTGAGTCGACCATGACCACGCAGAAGCCGGTATCGCCCTCCGGCGTCGGCGGCCGCAGCGACACGACGCCCGCCGCGTCGAGCGCGTCGAGGACCCGGCGCCCGAACGGGCCATCGCCGACCCGCCCACCGAAGGCCGCCGGCATGTCCTGGCGACGGGCGGCCTGCAGGACGTTGAAGTCGCCGCCGACGGCCAGCGTCGAGCTCGGCGCGAGCACGTCGCCCCCGGGCTGGGGAACGGCCTCCACCCCGAGCACGATGTCGACGAGGATGCCGCCCACCAGCACGAGCCGGCTAGAACGCATGGTTCTGCCCGTCGAACGCGGCGCTGACGGAGTCGTCGGAGAAGATCCGGCGGATGGAGTCGGCCAGCAGACCCGCGCACGGGATGACGCGGACGTTGGCCGGCGCCCCCGGTCGCAGCGGGATCGTGTCGGTGACGACGACCTGCTCGAACGGACCGGAGGCGAGGATCTCGTACGCCGGGTCGCTGAAGACGCCATGGGTCGCGGTGGCGAACACGCGCGCGGCACCCGCCCGGATGACCGACTCGCCGGCGGCCCGCAGCGTGCCGCCGGTGTCGATCATGTCGTCGACGATGATCGCGGTCTTGCCGCGCACGTCGCCGATGACGTGATCGATCGACGCGACCTGGTGCTCGGGGCGCTCCTTGTTCAGGATCGCCAGGTCGGCACCGAGGCGCTCGGCGAACTTCTTGGCCAGCTTGACGCGCCCCACGTCGGGCGACACGACGACGAGCCGCTCGTCGAGCGCGAGGTCGTGGAAGTACTGCGTCAGCATCATCGTCGCGGTCATGTGGTCGACGGGCTTGCTGAAGAACCCCTGGACCTGCCCGGCGTGCAGATCCATCGTCAGCACGCGGCTGGCGCCCGCCGTCTCGAGCATCCGGGCGACGAGCCGAGCCGACAGCGGCTCCCGGGGCGCGCTCTTCTTGTCCTGGCGGCAGTAGCCGTACCAGGGGGTCACGGCGATCACGCGGTGGGCGCTGGCCCCGACGGCGGCGTCGATCATGACCAGCAGCTCCATGAGGGCGTCGTTGGCGCTCACGCCGGTCTGCGGGTTCCCGCACGTCGGCTGGATGAGGAAGACGTCCGCGCCCCGCACCGACTCCTCCAGGCGGCAGTAGACCTCCCCGCTGGAGAACGTCTTCAGGTTGATCGGCCCGAGCCCGACGCCGATGCGGCGGGAAATGTCGTGAGCGAGCGCGGGATGGGCGCGGCCGCTGAACAGCATCAGGCGCTTGCCGTAGTCCAGCGGCAGGCTCGTCCCGAGTTGCGCGGCAGGCATGGTCGCCACCGCGCTCATGTGTCGCCCGCGTGCTGCGGGGCGAGGAGCGCGCGGCCGAGGGCGTAGGCCTCGCGCAGGTCGCCCCCCTCGTAGGAGGCCGCGGAGAGGCGGTTCAGCGCCTCGCTCCCGTTGACGGCGACGGTGTTGGAGAGCAGCTCGAACAGCGGGACGTCCGATGACGAGTCCCCGTAGGCGATGCAGTCGTCGGCGGTCAGCCCATAGCGGAGCATGAGCTCCTGCGCGATCCTGACCTTCAGCAACGGCGTCAGGACGTTGTCGGGATCCAGGGGACTGATCACGTCGACCGCCGCCCCGTGCGCGCTCCCGACGCCCCACGCCACGAGCCGATCGGCGAAGAACTGCGGCGACAGCGTGATCACCGCGCTGTGCTCACCACGATCGGCGATGTCGGCCCACACCTCCTGCACCCCGTCGAGCCACGACGTCGCCGCGAACACCTCGTCGATGTCCTCCTCGCCCAGACCCGCCCACAGCGGCAGGCACAGCTCGTAGAACTCGACGTGGCCGACCTCCCCGCGCCCCCAGCGCTCCTCGATGGCGTTGACCGCATCGATCTGCCCGAGGTGGCGCGAGATCTCCAGACACGCGGAACCGTAGAGGAGCGTGCCATCCATGTCGAAGATGTGGAGCCGGCTCATGCGAGGTTCTTCCTTCGTGGACGAATCGTCCGAGTTGTACCGATTCTAGTTTTAGCCGTCAAGCCCGGTCCACGCTTCTGGTAAAACCCTGTTCTGCTGGCCGCTCACACCGTCGTGATGCTGATTGAATCGGATCTGAATGCCGCCCATCTACCGCCTGCACGCCGCGCGTCGCAGCGCCACCAGGCGACAGCGCAACGAGATCGTCGCACTGGCCGGCGAGTCGGTGTCCGCCACCATCAGCGCCCGCACGCCCACGGGCATGATCGTCACCCCCAGCCGTCCCCCGCACGCCTCGCTGCGCGCCGTCGATCTCGTCGAGCTCGACCTCGACGGGCAGCGCCGTGGGCGCTGCTGGCTGGAACCGTCGACGGAGTGGCCGCTGCACGCCGCCATCTACCGGGCGCGTGGCGACATCGAGGCGATCGTCCACGCCCACGGCCCGCGGCCCTCGGCCGCAAGCATGGCGCAGGCCCTGCGCGTTACGGCGATGCTGGGCGCAGGGGCCGCGGTGCGGATCGCCCAGCACGGCGTCATCGCCGTCGGACCGACGCTGCGCGATGCCTTCGAGGTCGCTCGCGGCGTCGAGCGCCGGCACGTCGTGTGATGCGAGACGCCCCCGATGTCGGGGCGCCTCGCGCGGATCGTTCGCCGGCTGCCTAGGCGCCGACGGCGACCGGCTCGGTCTCGCGGGCCGCCAGCACCATCGCCGACACCGCATCGGCGTAGTAGTGCTCGGGAACCTCGCTCTCGCTGCGCCCGATCAGCTCGCTGAAGTCCCACTTCTTGAGCAGCTGGCCGTTGCGGAAGACGGGCAGCAGGAGGTTCTCCTCGGGCCCGACGGAGTCGCGACGGACCGTCTGGTACTCGCCGTCGCGATGCACGAGGGCCAGCCGCCCGGACTTGGAGCGCTTCATGCTGTCGTAGGACGGCGACTTGGAGATGTCTCGCCACTCGCCGTCGACGCAGACGGCATTGGCCTTCATGCCGAACTCCATGGTGTCCCGGTTGCAGTGCTGCAACAGGCCTCCGCCCATGCCGAAGACCGCGTTGTCGGCGGCCAGGCCCCGGCGCTCCATCTCGATGAACACCTTGGGGAGCGTGTCGCGCCGGACCCCATCGCCCTGGACCACGCGGACGAAGTTCGGCAGCACCTTGAAGCCCTTGCTGTTGGTGGTGTGGCCGAACGAGTCCATCAGCCACTCGGTCGTGTCCGCCGTCACCTGCACCACGTCACCGGAGTCCGGTCGGATGCCGACCAGGCCGGGGAAGGCCGCGACGAGCTCCTTGAGCTCTCCGCCGATGATGTTCTTGACCGCGTTCTCGTGGTCGTAGGTGTCGGTCAGCAGCAGGGCGACGCCGCTGGGCGCGTGGACCTCGAGCATGTTGCGCATCGCGTCCGCCTCGTGCTCCTGCCCCCAGGCGCAGAACCCTGCGTGCTCGGAGTTGGGACCCGAGTTGGAGGGGTCGACGGCGTTGTAGTACCGCTTGGCCGCCAGGATGCCCGGGACCGTGTCGCTCTGGCTGAAGTTCACGAGGTGGGCGAGACCACCGAGCGCCGCCGACTCCCTGGAGCTCACGCCGCGGGCACCGTAGTCGTGCAGGATGTGACGCACGAGCTCGGGGTGGTCGGACGTCGCGGCGAAGGTCTGCTTGACCTGCTGCTTGGCGAGCCAGGAGATCGTGCCCACCGTCGTCGGGTACCAGACGGCCCGCAGCAGCGCCGTCTCGAAGAAGCTCGTCACCCACCAGTACCTGGGGTCGGTGTTGATGAGCTGGACCAGGACGTTCTTGACCGGCAGCACGGTGCCCTCGGGCACCGCCTCGATCTCCACGGGGAGGTAGCCGCCGTGGTCGTTGAGGATGCCCAGCCAGTTGTCGCGGTTGAAGTGCATGCCCTGCTCGCGCTCGACGTACTCCGCCTCGTCGATGTCCTCGAGCGTGATCGGACGCATCAGGTACTCGCGGATGAACGCCTGCAGTCCGACGAACATCGCCACCGGGAACTCGCCGCCACGGGACTCGATGTAGCTCGAGACGTACTCCGTGCCCTTGGGATACAGCGGGTAATGGCAGTGCTTGTAGTTGTCGGTGTTGAGAATGAGGTTGTGGGAGTTGTTGTAGGACACCAGCTGGTTCCCTTCCGGTTCTGAGATTCGTTTCTAACAACGTCCTCGAGCCCAACTCCACCCGATTGCGTCGCCCATCCCTTGCGCGCCACAGCCTGGGCGCCCCTCCGAGCTGTCGCAAATATGAACGATTCAAGTACTCCCCGTCAAGTGCAAATGTGACGAGGCTGTTTGGACCGCTTGTCCTACGCAGATATGGCTGCCTGAAGCCAAATCCCGACAAGCACGAATTGTCCGTCGCCGAAAGGCAGGCCGGTTAGAAACGTCGGTGAAAAAACGACGCCCGAGGCGCGGCGGCGCCAGAGCGGCGACGCGTTCGTCTCAGCGAGGCGACGGCGGGGCGCCGACGACCTTGCGATACGTGTCCTTGGAGCGGATGCGATCGCCGGCGAACTCGAAGACGTCGCAGGCGCGCACCACGAGGGGTGGGCCGTCCGGCTGGGGGAACGAGGAGGTCCAGCGGGTGACGGCGAAGTCCTCGCCGACGAGCGGCGGTTGCGTCTGCGTCGACGGGGGCGGCCCGGACGCGGGCCTGCTCAGGAACGCCTCGAATCCGCGGCGCACCGCCTCGCGCCCGGAGAAGGTCGCGCCGGGCTCGGGTCCGACCGATGCCCGGAACGTGCACTCGGGGGCCATCAGGGCCATCAGGCCGTCGACGTCGCCCGCCTCCCAGGCCGACGTGAACGCATCCAGGAGCCGTCCGCGGTCGTTCGCGCTCATGCGACGTTCCTCCCGGCGCCAACCGCCTCATCGATCTCCGCGCGCCGCGGCATCCCCGCGCGAGCTCCGAGATGGGCGACCGACAGGGAGGCGGCGACCGTCGCCCGTCGCACCGCGTCGGCGATCTCGGCCCCGGTGGCCAGGGCGGCGGCCAAGACGCCGTTGAAGGTGTCGCCGGCGCCGGTGGTGTCGCGGACCTGCGCCGGGCCGGGTGGGACGTGGATCGGCGGGCGCCCGGGCAGCACGAGCAGCGCCCCGTCGGCGCCGAGCGTCACCACGACCGGGCTCGCGGTCGCCTTGGTGAGGCGCGCGGCCAGCGCCGCCGCCTGGGCCCGCCCGGCCGGGGCGGACGCCGATTCCCGCTTCACCGTACGACCGTCGAGCAGCTCGACGAGCGCGATCAGCTCACCGACGTTGGGCGTCATCACCGGCCGCTGGTCCAGGACCTCCAGCACGGCGGGGATCGGTGGGGCCGGGTTGAGCACGCACACGACGCCCGCCCGCGCGGCGCCCCGCACGGCCGAGACGACGGCGTCACCGGCGATCTCGGTGCTGACCAGCACGCATCCGGTGCCGGCGACCGCGTCGCTCAGCTGCCGCTGCACCCAGCCGGGATCGACCGCCGCGTTCGCGCCCGCCCCGACCGCGATCTGGTTCTCGCCGTGTCGATCGACGACGATCAACGCGACGCCGGTGGCCTCGTCGGCGATGCGGGCGACCCCGCCGACGTCGACCCCCTCGACCTCGAGGTCGCGCAGCGCGCCATCACCCGTGTCGTCGGTTCCCACGGCGCCGATCAGGCGGACGGCCGCCCCGGCCCGGGCACCCGCCACGGCCGCGTTGGCGCCCTTGCCTCCGCCGTGGTGCTGCATCCCGGCGCCCACGACGGTCTCGCCGGGTCCCGGCAGACGATCGGCGGCGACGACCAGATCGACGTTGATCGCGCCGGCTACCACGAGACCCGCGGGAGCGCCGGCGTGATCTCCCATCACGGCCGGTCGGCGGGAGGGACGACGGAGTCCCGGATCTGCAACGTCGCCGGGAACGGCTCGTAGGTCTCTCCGCTGGGCTCGTCCGACAGGAGGTCGAACAGGAGCATCGCCGCACGCTGGCCCATCTCGCGCGCGGGCTGGCGCACGGTCGTCAGGCGCGGCGTGACCAGCGACGTGATCGGGAGGTCGTCGAAGCCCGTGATGCTCACGTCCTCGGGCACCCGGATCCCGGCCGTCCGGCAGTAGTCGAGCACCCCGAACGCCATCAGGTCGTTGGCGCAGAGCAGGACGGTCGGACGCTCCTCGGGCGGCCCCTGCAGGGCGATCGCCGCGAGCTCCGTCCCCGATTGCTGGCGGTAGTCGCCGACGTAGACCGGCACGTCGTCGGGATCCAGCCCGCACGCGGCGATCGCCTCGCGGTACCCGGAGAGCCGCTGCTCGGCGGTCCACAGCGCGTCCGGTCCGCCGATGATCGCCAGGCGGCGATGCCCCTGCTCGAGCACGTACGTCGTGAGCTCGCGCGCGCCGCGGCGCCCGTTGGAGACCACCGCGGGCAGATCGAAGCCCGGGATCCGCTCGTCGACGAGCACCACCGGCCCCGACTCGGCGAGCTCCAGGATCAGGCTCGGCGAGCCTCCCGCGCCGGCGCCCGAGAGGTAGATGACCCCGTCGAGGCGCTGGCTCTGCAGCAGCTTGGCGTGGTGGAAGGCCGGCCGCTCGGTCGCTTCCGGCGCACAGAGCACGACGAGGACGTCGCGCTCCGCGGCGGCCCGCTCGACGCCCTCGGACACCAGCGCGAAGAACTGGTTGGCGAGATCCGGGACGATCAGGCCGATGGCCGACGCGGACCGTCGCTTGAGGCTGCGCGCGGACTCGTTGGGGGTGTAGTTCAGGACGCGCATCGCGTCGAGCACCCGCGCGCGACGAGACGCGCTGACGGACCCGTTGTCGTTCAGCACGTAGCTGACCGTGCTCGGCGAGACCCCGGCGTGCTCGGCCACGTCCTTCATCGTGGGGCGCTTGCGCGGACTCAGGCTGGAGGCGCCCTTGCGCGTCGGTCTGTCTGATTCTCGAGACATCAAGAGGGGACTCTCATCACGGCAGTTTGGTTTGCGTCGATGCCGCCTGCCCGACCCGCTGCCCAGGTGATGATCGCCGCCCACAGGGAACCATAGTGCGGCCACTCGACGAACTCGGGAGGCGCCCAGTGCGGGGCCAGATCCGACATGAACGCCACGGCGTGCCCCTCGCCGGCCCGCCCGATCACGAGCAGCGGATCGTCGCCATGGCTCGCGACGACCGTGCTGTGCGGCTTGGCGATCACGCGGTTGTACCCCAGCAGCCGCGGCCACCGCGACGGTGTGTCTCCGAGAACCTCGTGATCGGTCAGCTCGATGACCGCGCGGAAGCCCTCCGGGGTCTCGACGCGATCGTCGTGAGGCAGCATCTCGACCGGCAGCACGTCGGCCAGCGGGCTCATGCCGAAACGCGCCCGGCCGTCGATCCCCGAGAACGAGAGGTAGCCGCCGATCATCATCAGCCCGCCGCCGGCGCGGACGTAGTCCGCCAGCAGCGACAGGCGGTTCACGCTGACCTCCGAGCGCAGGAACACCTCGTCGGTCAGCAGGAAGGAGTTGGCTCCGACGTCGCTCAGGACGACCACGTCGAACGACTCCAGCGCCTCGCGGGTCGTCGGGAACCGCGACGAGATCTCGTGGGCGCGGATGTACGTCACCTCGAACCCGGACGTCGCGAGCGACTCCAGGAAGACGCCCCCGCCCTCCTCGTACTCGGTGGAGTGGAACTGATCGAAGCCCTTCATGTGGACCGTGTGCTTGACCCACGACTCGCCCACGACGAGCACGCTGATCGCGCGAGAACCTGACATCGCCATCTCCCCGATCACTTGTCGTCGAGACGACGGTCGGTTACATGTCCCGGCAGCACCCGCGCCTCTTGCACCTGCGGCATCGTCGTCTCGCGCATGTCCCACCCGATCAGCTTGTCGGGCACGAGCTCGAAGTAGCGCCGGCCGGCCCACGCGCCGAACTCGAAGTACGCGTCGGCGAACGGATGCCCGACGTGGAAGTACTTGTCGAACATCATGCTCTCGAGCGCGCCGAACAGCTCCGCGTCCTGCACGAGCGAGGGGGAACCGATGATGCGCACGCCGCTGACCGTGGCGTACTCGTCGCCCATGTCGACGAGCGCCGAGAGGGCCCGCTCGGCCTCGAAGTTCGCCCCGTGCTGGCTGGCCGCGTCGACGGGGATGAAGATCCTCTGGTCGCGCACCACGAACCACAGCGGCGACAGGTAGATCGACCCGTCCTCGTTGGCGGTGGCGACCCGGATCGTCTTGGCGCGGGTCAGATACGCCCAGCGCTTGTCGCCGCGCAGCGGCATGAGCATGCTCGCGGTGATCTTCGTGACGGCCATGGCCTCAGGCGCCCCTCATCGACGTGAGCTGCTTGCTGTAGTCCTTGGCCTCGACGAGTCCGGGTCGCGGCGACGGGCCGCTCGTCCAGAAGAAGGCGCTCTTCACGCCGGTCGCCTCCAGCTTGTAGGCGTAGCCGGCCGGGAGGTAGATGTGCTCGCCCTCGCGGGCCTCGAGCACGACCTCGCGGCCGCTCGCGTCGCGCACGAGCAGCCGGATCATCCCCTGGATGCAGAAGTGCGTCTCGTCGAAGTTCGTCTGATCCCACGCGTACGGGGCGTGATCGGGCTCCATCCAGCAGTACCCCTGCCGGAAGTAGCGCGCGTCGTCCCGTTCGCGGGAGAGGAAGATCGCGGTGTCGATCCCGGTGTTGAACTCCAGACGCGGCATCGCGGTGATCTCGTCCGGAGCGATGACCCTGGGGTAGCGCCGGGCATTGGGGGCCGAGGGGTCGTACGCCGACTCGGCTGACGATCCTGGATTCGCTGTCGTTGTAGGCATCGGTTGCTCCATTGCTGGGCCGGGTCCACGCGCCCGAGGAGGGCATGACTTGATTCGATTCAATGATATGCAACGTGTAACGAGCGGGTCAAGCAGTCCGCCGGGTTGCGCGATCGGCGAAGGGACCGCGATACTTCGCGTGGTAGGCCGGATCTCCGGTATACACCAGGTCCGACATCCCCGAACGACACGGACGATCAGGCGGTTTAGAATCGATGGTGAATCCTGGCGATATCGAACGCCGTCGCGAGCCTCTCGCACCCCCCATCCCGCTCGTCATCGACTGCGATCCGGGGATCGATGACGCGGTGGCGATCGCGCTCGCCGTGGCCAGTCCGGAGGTCGACCTGCTCGGACTGACGACGGTGGCGGGCAACGTCTCGCTCGCGCGGTCCACGAGCAACGCACGAGCGCTGCTGGACAGCTTCGGGAGACCCGACGTGCCGGTCGTCCCGGGCGCCGAGCGCGGCCTGGTCCGCGCCAAGGCGCCGCACGCCGACGTGCACGGACCCACCGGCCTCGGCAACGGCCGGCTGCCGATGGGCGAGCCCGTGGCCGCTGGCGAGCATGCGGTCCAGTTCCTGGCCCGCGTGCTGGCCGCCGCGCCGCCGCGATCGGTGACGATCGCGGCCATCGCGCCGCTGACCAACCTGGCGCTGCTCGTCGCCCTCCACCCCGAGCTCCTCGACCGGATCCGCCACCTCGTCGTCATGGGCACGAGCTCCGGCCCGGGCAACATGACCCCGCATGCGGAGTACAACACGTGGGCAGACCCGGAGGCGGCGCAGCGGGTGCTCGGCGAGCCGGCGATCCCCGTCTGCGTGGTCGAGCTGCAGACGACGCGCCACACGACGTTGACCCCGCGACAGCTGGACGAGCTGCGCGGCGGGTCGGCCCGCGGAGCGCTCCTGGCCAGCATGATCGACGGCTACGTCGACCAGGGGCGGGGCGCCCGCCCGCTGCACGACGTGCTCGTCACCGCCGCGATCGTCGCCCCGGACGTGATCCAGACGCGACCGGCGTCAGTGGAGATCGACACCTCGACCTCGGAGCAGCGCGGACGCAGCACGTTCGGACCCGAGCGTGACGCGCCGGCTCCGCTGCGCGTGTCAACCGACCTCGACCTGGAGCGGTTCCGGCGGTTGACGCTCGACCGTGTCGCGGCGGCGTAGGCCGCCGAGGCCTCCGCGCCGCGGTCGCCGCGACGCGCACGCCGGCGCGGCTCCGGGC
>JAOPZL010000142.1 GCA_025964175.1 Solirubrobacterales bacterium | reverse complement strand
GAGCGCTCGTCGGGCTGCGCGCCGCGCGCTCTGCCCGGTCGCTGCGGCGGGGCAGCGGCCGCGGGCTGCTCGGGCGCGGCGGCTGAAACCGGCCCTGCGAGGCCGGGAGGGGCGCCTTCCGATCGGCGGTCCCTAGTCTGGGCGCCTCATGAGTGACCCACTGCCGGCATCCCGCGGAGCCCAACGCCGCGTCCAGTTCGTCGCCTTCGTCGTGGGTGCCTCGTCGCTGGGGAGCGAGATCGCCGCGGCGCGCCTGCTCGCGCCGTACTTCGGCGACTCCACGCTGATCTGGGCCAACACGATCGCGACGGTGCTCGTCGCGCTGTCGGTCGGCTACTGGATCGGCGGTCGCGCCGCCGACCGCGACCCGACGCTGCGCGGCCTGTGCCGGCTGGTGATGATCGCCGCCGCGCTGATGGCCGCCGTCCCGTTCGTCGCCGGCCCGTTCCTGCGCACCGCGGTCAGCGCGATGGACGCGATCCAGGCCGGCGCGTTCGTCGGCTCGCTGATCGCCGTGCTCGTGCTCATCGCGGTCCCGGTGCTGCTGCTCGGGATGGCCTCGCCCTACGCGGTGCGACTGTCGGTCTCCGACCTGGACCAGGCCGGCACGGTCACCGGGCGCCTGTACGCGATCTCGACGCTCGGCTCGCTGACCGGCACGTTCCTGTCGGCGCTGGTGATGATCCCGTTCCTGGGTACGCGCCGCACGTTCCTCGTCTTCGCCCTCTCGCTCGCCGCCGTCGCGGTCGTCGGCCTGGCTCGCCGCGCCGTGCTCGCGCCCGCGGCGTGCCTCGTCCTGATCGCGCTGCCGGTGGGGACGATCAAGGCCGCCTCGCCCGGCAGCCGCGTGCTCGACGAGGCCGAGACCGAGTACGGGTACGCGCGCGTCGTCCAGCGCCCGACCGGCGCGCGCTGGATGGAGCTGAACGAGGGGCAGGCGATCCACTCCATCCTGCCCGCCGACCGCTCCTACCTGACCGGCGACTACTGGGACGAGCCGCTCGTCCTGCCGTTCGCCGGGCGGCCCGCTGCGGATCCGCCCGGGCGGATCGCGATCCTCGGCAATGCGGGCGGGACGATCGCGCGCGCCTACGGCCACTTCTTCCCCGACACCCGCGTGGACGCGGTCGAGATCGACGGGAAGCTGACGCAGATGGGGCGCAAGTGGTTCGACCTGACCGGGCCGAACCTGCACACCTACACCGGCGACGCCCGCCCCTTCCTGCGCGCGAGCGGCGCGCGCTACGACATGATCCTCGTCGACGCCTACCGCCAGCCGTACATCCCGTTCTACCTGACCACGCGCGAGTTCTTCGCGCTCTGCCGCGACCGGCTGGAGCCCGGCGGGATGGTCATCATCAACGTCGGGCACCCGGAGGACTCCCACAAGCTGGAACAGGTGCTCGGGCGCACGCTGGAGACGTCGTTCGCGCACGTCGCGCGTGACCCGTCGGAGCCCACGAACTCGATGCTCGTCGCCTCCAACGCGCCGATCTCCGCGGACGCGCTGGACGCGGCGGCGGGGTCGCTTCCGGCGCAGCTGCGACCGGTGGCGCGGCGGGCCGCGGCACGGCTCGCCCCGCGACTGCCCGGCGGCGAGGTCTACACCGACGATCGCGCGCCGGTGGAGTGGCTGATCGACGCCTCGATCATCGAGGTGGCCGAGAGCGGGACGCCCTAGGCGGCGCGCGCGACCTCGGTGATGTCGGGGGCCTGGCCGTCGAAGAACGCGGCCGCGCGCACACCGTGGGTCGCGACCACGGGCACGCCGGCCGCGGGGCGGAAGCCGCAGCGCAGGGCGGCGCGGCCCAGCACCTGGGCGGCCTCGCGCAGCTCGGCCTTCGTGTGGGAGGCCATCACGGCCAGCCGCAGGCGCGAGGTGCCGGGCGCGACCGTCGGCGGCCGCAGCGCCTCGGCGAAGATCCCGCCCTCCAGCGCCGCCTCGCGGATGCGCACGGCCAGCCCGGCGTCACCGACGACGATCGGGATCAGCTGCGTCGTCGAACCCGCGGTCTCGAAGCCCTCGCGCGCGAGCTCGGCCCGCAGCGTGTCGGCGTTGGCCACGAGCTTGTCGACGCGGTGGGGCTGCTCGACGAGCAGGTCCAGCGCGGCGAGCGCGCCCGCGACGGCCGGCGGGGGAGGGGCGGTCGAGGCCAGCAGCGTGCGCGAGCGGTTTGCGAGGAAGCGGGCGGTGGTGACGTCGCACGCGGCGTAGGCCCCGTACGCGCCGAGCGCCTTGGCCAGCGAGCCGATGACCACGTCGACCTCGCCCTCCAGACCGGCCTCGGCCAGCGCGCCGCGGCCGCCGGGGCCGAGGCAGCCGATCGCGTGGCTCTCGTCGACGACGAGCCGGGCGCGGTGGCGGCGGGCGAGCAGGACGAGCTCCTCCAGCGGCGCGACGTCGCCCTCGGTGGGGAAGACGGAGTCGGTGACGATCAGCTTCGGCCGCCCGGCCGCCGAGCCCATCAGCGTCGCGAGGTGCTCGACGTCGCCGTGGCGGTAGGCCCGGGTTTCGGCGCCGGCCAGCGCGCAGCCGTCGTGCAGCGACGCGTGGGCGAGCTCGTCGACGAGGACGAGCGCGCCCGGCTCGGACGCGAGCGCGCCGACCACGCCGAGCGAGGCGAGGTAGCCGGACCCGTGCAGCAGCGCGGCCCCGGTGCCGTGGAAGGCGGCGATCCGCTCCTCCAGGCGCCGGTGGACGGTCATCGAGCCCGCGACCGTGCGTGCGCCGCCGGTGCCGACGCCCCAGCGCATCGCCGCGTCGGCGGCCGCCTCGCGGACGCGCGGATGGTCGGCGAGGCCGAGGTAGTTGGACGAGCAGAGCAGGAGGACCGGCTTGCCGTCCAGGACGACGCGCGGACCCTGGGGCCCGCTCACCAGACGCATCCGGCGGTAGAGGCCGAGCTCCTTGAGCTCATCCAGGTGCTGCTGCAGATCCATCGAAGCGTCCCTCTCGTCCGGTCCAGCCACCGAGCGCGACGCTACGCCGACCGTCGGACGCACCGTTGCGGGGCCGGCACCGGCCCACCGGCGCGCTCAGCTCCAGGCCACCAGCAGCGGTGCGTGGTCGCTGGGCTTGGCGCCCTTGCGGAAGTCGCGGTCGATGCCGACGGACCGAAGCCGCGGCGCGATCTTCTCCGCGTCGACCAGCACGAGGTCGATCCGCAGCCCCATCCCGCGGTGGAAGTGGCCCTGGCGGTAGTCCCACCACGTGTAGCCGACCTCCGGCTCGGGGTGCAGCACCCGGTAGGCGTCGACCAGGCCGCCCGCCTGCATGACCGCCGCCAGCCGGGTCCGCTCGGCCGCCGTGACGTGCGTCGCGCCCTCGAACACGGATGGGTCGTAGACGTCGACGTCGCTCGGGGCGACGTTCATGTCGCCGGCGATCACGTCCAGCTGCGGGGCCCGCTGCGCCATCGCCTCCAGGAAGGTCAGCTTCTCCGCGTAGGTGGGCGAGTCGACCTCACGGCCGTTGGGCACGTAGACCGACGCGATCCGCACGCCGTCGATCGTCGCCTCCACCCAGCGCGCCTCGTCGTGAGCCACTTCGCCCTGGAGCCCGTACACCGGATCGGAGACGTCGAGGCCGTCGCGCACCAGCAGGGCGACGCCGGCCCAGCGCCCACCGGAGTGGTGGATCGAGCGGTAGCCGGCTTGCGCCAGCTCCGCTTCGGGAAACTGCTGGGCATCGCACTTCGTCTCCTGCAGGCAGGCGACGTCGGGGGCATGCTGCCCCAAGAACTCGAGCACGCGCGGCATCCGCGCCTTCAGGGAGTTGACGTTCCAGGTGACGAGCTTCATCAACACGGACCCTAGAGCCGTTCTCGACGGCTACGAGCGCTGGGCCGTCGTCGGCTGGTCGCCGGACCCGGCGCGCGACTCCAACCGGATCGCCGCGCTGCTGGAGCGCATCGGCAAGCAGGTCGTGCGCGTCAACCCGCGCGCCGCCGACGCCGGCGCGGTGCCCGACCTCGCGGCCGCCGGGCCGGTCGACGTCGTCGACCTGTTCCGCCGCCGCGACCAGGTCTCCGGCCACGTCGACGAGGCGATCGCGCTCGGCGCCCGGGCCGTCTGGATGCAGCTCGGCGTCATCGACACCGACGCGGCCCAGCGCGCCCGCGACGCGGGCCTGGACGTCGTCATGGACGACTGCCCCGCGATCGTCCTGCGGCGCGGGTGATGGCGAGGGGGAGCTGAGCGCCTACGAGCCCCCGCAGCACTTCTTGTACTTGCGCTCGGAGCCGCACCAGCACGGCTCGTTGCGACCCGGAGGCCAGGCGAACGAGTCTCCGGCCCGGTGGCGCTCGTCGGCATAGGCCTCCAGCGCGGCGAACTGGTCGCCGGCGCGACCGGCGTCCGTCGCCCACCGCAGGTAGTCGGCGACGACCACGGAGACGATCGCCGGTCGCCGGCCGACCGCCTCGGTCACCTCCCGCGCGTCCTGGTCGATCTGGCGGTTGTAGGCCGCGTTGTCGGCGAGCTCCTCGGCGACCTCGGGCCACTGAGCCGCCGCGCGCTCGGCCTGATCGGGCGCGAACCACGGCAGCGTCGGCTGGGGCACCGGCCCGGGGGCGACGACGAGCGTCGCGGCCAGGCGGTCGTCGTCGTCCTCCTGGCGCCCGAACTCGTGCCGGGCCTCCATGCGCTGGACGAGCGCCTCGGCGAGGTCCTCGGAGTCGACCGCTCGGGCGGTCGCGACCGCGTGGTCCAGCGCGGCCAGGCCCTCCTCGATCAGGCCCGAGTCCAGGTAGGCGTTGGAGGCCAGCAGGTCGGTCGACACGTCGCCGGGGCCGCGCTCGGCGCGCAGCTCGTCCAGCAGCCGCCGCGGCTCGTCGCGCTCGCCGGTGCGCAACAGGTACCAGGCCAGCAGCTCGCGGCCGTCGGGATCGCCGTCGTACCCGAGCTCCAGCGCGCGGCGCTGGGCCCGGGCGGCGAGGACGAACTCGCCGTCGTCGGCCAGCTCGGCGGCCATCTCGTCGTACTCGAGGGCGAGCTCGAACGGCACCGGGACGTCGGCGGCCGCCAGGGCGTCGAGTGCCCGCAGCGCGGCCGCGGCCCCAGCGGCGCGTTCGTAGTCGGCGAGGAGATCCGCGCCCGCGGTCATCGTCCGCTCCAGCGCGGCGTCCGCTTGTCGGCGAAGGCCCGCACGCCCTCGCGCAGGTCATCGGAGGCGAAGCACGCCTTGCGCAGGGCGAGCAGCTCGGTCTCCACGTCGGCGTCGAGTTCGCCCGCGGCGGTGAGCAGCTCGCGGAGGACGCGCTTGTTGCCCGCGATCGAGAGCGGGGCGTTGCCGGCCAGCTCACGCGCGAGCTCCAGCGCGACACCGGCGAGCTCGTCCTCGGCCGCGACCCGGTTGACCAGGCCCCAGTCCAGGGCGGTGGCGGCGTCGACGTTGCGCCCGAGCAGGAACAGCTCGCGGGTGCGCGGCTCGCCGATCGCGTCCAGGAACTTGCGCAGGCCGGTGTGCGAGTAGATGAGGCCGAGCTTGGCCGGGGGCATGCCGAGCTTGACGCCGTCGTGGACCACGCGCAGGTCGCAGGAGAGGGCGAGCTCCAGGCCGCCGCCGATGGCGTGGCCCGAGATCGCCGCGACCGTCGCGTACGGGTAGGCCTCCAGCGCGCCGATCGCGTCCAGGAACTTGCGCAGGCCGGTGTGCGAGTAGATGAGGCCGAGCTTGGCCGGGGGCATGCCGAGCTTGACCCCGTCGTGGACCACGCGTAGGTCGCAGGAGAGGGCGAGCTCCAGTCCGCCGCCGATGGCGTGGCCCGAGATCGCCGCGACCGTCGCGTACGGGTAGGCCTCCAGCGCGCTGATCGCGGCCGTGAACGGATGGGCGACGAGCCGTTCGGCCTCGACGGCGAAGACGTCGTCGGGGATCTCGCCGATGTCGTAGCCCGACGAGAACATCCCCTGGGTCCCGGTCAGGATCACGCAGGGCGCCCGGAGCGTCGTCAGCAGCTCGGCCAGGCGATCGAGGATCGCGTGGTCCAGCGCGTTGCGCTTCTCGGGGTGGGAGATCGTGAGCCGGACGACGCCGTCGGCCGGCTCGTCGACGAGCACTTCGCCGGGCATGGGAGCGGTTCCTCGAGTCGCTACTACTCGAGGACGACGAGGGTGTCGCCCTCGCTGACGGCCTGGCCCTCGGCGCAGCGGATCTCCTTGACGATGCCCTCGTCCTCGGCCTCGACGGGCATCTCCATCTTCATCGACTCGAGGATCACGACCGTGTCGCCCTCGGCGATCTCGTCACCGACCGAGACCTCGATCTTCCAAACGGTGCCCGTGATGTGGGCTTCGACGTCGGGCAACTCGGTGCTCCTCTACTCGGACTGGACGGGCGGCTGCCACGATACCCGGCGCACATGCCCGCACGACCGCCCATCGTCCTGATCGCCGCCCGCGACGAGGCCGACCGCCTCCCCGCCACTCTCGAAGCGCTGCTGAAGGCGCTGCCCGGCGCCCGCATCGTCGTCGCCGACGACGGCTCGATCGACGGCACGGCCGACGTCGCGCGCGCGGGCGGGGCCGAGGTCGTGCGCAGCGAGCGTTCGCTCGGCAAGGGCGGGGCTGCGACGCTGGCCGCGCAGGCGGTGCTCGAGGCGACCAGCGCGCCCGACCCGCCGATGGTCCTGCTCTGCGACGCCGACCTCGGCGCCAGCGCGGTCGAGCTCACCGCCCTGCTGGACGCGGTCGAGCTCGGGTTCGGCGATCTGGCCGTCGGCGTCTTCGCCCGCCGGGTGGGCGGCGGGTTCGGCTTCGCGGTCAACGGCGCGCGCCGCGCCGTCGAGGACCTGACCGGCCTGGTCCTCGATGCCCCGCTCTCGGGCCAGCGCGCGATGCGCGGCGAGGTCCTGGCCTGCGTTGTGCCGTTCGCCCCCCGCTTCGGCATGGAGGTCGGGATGACCATCGACGCCGTGCGCGCCGGCTTCCGCGTCATCGAGGTCGCCGTCGAGCTGGAGCACCGGGCGACGGGCCGGACGCTGCGCGGCTTCCGGCACCGCGGCCGCCAGCTGGTCGACCTGGGGAGCGCCTGGCGCGCACGGCGATGAGGCGCCGCGGTGACACGCGACCCGTACCGACGGTCGACTCGGTTTCCGACCGCCGGTCGGGTCCCGGAGGGGGGTCGGCGGCGTACCGTCCTTCCCGTGCACTCGACCACCCACAACGGACGTCCGGCAGGTCTCTCCTCCTCCGGCCGGGGTGGGCTTGTGCGTTTGGCGCGACGGCGGCCTGACCCACTGCCGTCGACCACGGTGAGGGACCGACCGGGGCAGTGAAAACGCCCGGACGCTGGACGGGACAGCCAGCGTCCGGGCGGCCCCGGTCGGGATCACCGCCCCCGACTGGCCGCCTTCGGTAACCGCTCGCCTGCGCTCGGGTAGAACTCCCCGAGATGGCAGACGAGAAGCTCTCCGGGCTGAAGGAGCAGGTGTACAAGGACCCCCGGCCCGCCTCCTACTTCGCGAAGTACTACGAGCGAGCCCGGACCCGTGAGCCCGACTGGGTCTACGAGATCGTCCGCATGGTCACGACGATCTACGGCTTCCTCTTCTTCCGCGCCCGCGGCATCGCCGCCGACAACGTGCCGGTGGACGGCGCGGTGATCATCGCGCCCAATCACTTCTCGTTCATGGACCACTTCTTCGCCGGGATGTTCATCCGGCGGCGGATCCGCTTCATGGCCAAGTCGCAGCTGTTCAAGCCGCCGATGCAGTGGATCTACAGCCACGGCGGCGTCTTCCCGGTCCGCCGGGGACAGCGCGACCACGAGGCGATCGTGACCGCCCACGCGATCCTGAAGCGCGGCGGCTGCCTCGCGATGTACCCGGAGGCCGGGCGCTCGCGCACCGGCAAGCTCGCCGACGCCGCCAAGCCCGGCATCGGCCGGCTCGTGCTGGAGACGGGCGTCCCCGTCGTCCCGGTCGCCATCCACGGCTCCCACAGGGTGCGCAACTGGAAGAAGCTCCAGTTCCCGAAGATCACGGTTCAGTACGGCGAGCCGCTCTCGTTCCCCCAGGAGGTCGCGGCGACCCGCGCCCGTCAGCAGGAGGTGGCCGACGTGATCTTCGCCCACATCAAGCAGCTGCACGGCGATCTCGCCGAGCACGGCCGCAAGAGCATCGCGCAGCGGGTGCGCGAGCAGCAGCGCGCGCTGCGCCGCGCCAAGCACACGGCACCGCTGCCTGATCCGGTCTCGGCGGGTGAACGAGGGCGTGCTCACGCCGAGTCTCACCCTCGACCTTAGCTGTAGACCTCGTCCAGATTCTCCCATTCCGACGGGTCATGGCCGCAGATGACGACCGCAGAGGGCGTCTGCTCCAGGTAGCGCGCGATCTCGCCGAGCGAGCGCTGGTAGAGGTGCTCGTCGGTCACCAGGAGGGGCAGCTCGCGGGTGCGGATCGTCTCGCGGCGGTAGGCCGCGTCGCCGGTGAGCAGCAGCTCGCGGTCGTGCAGGCGCACGATCACCGACTGGTGGCCGACGGTGTGGCCCGGGGTGGAGACGAGGCGGACCGACCCGTCGCCGAAGAGGTCCACGCTGCGGGCGAAGCCGGCGAACGAGGTCACGTCGGCGTCCTCGTAGTCAACCGTCCGCCAGTCGAAGGCGTGGTCGAACTGCCGCGGGCGGTACCCCCCGCGCGCGCCGCCCTTCGCCGCTGCCTCCCACTCGGGGCGGGCCACGACGAACGTCGCCTGCGGGAACTGGGACACGCCGCTGGCATGGTCGTAGTGCAGGTGGGTCATCACCACGGCGCGGACGTCGTCCGGGTCGACGCCGAGCGCCTCCAGTTGCGCGGGAACCGCCTGCTCAGGGACCATGCGGATGTCCAGCAGGCGCGCCGTCGGCCCGAGGCTGTCGGCAGGGTTGCCGGGCACGGAGGCGTGCAGTCCGGTGTCGACGAGAATCGGCCCGGCCGACGGGTGGTCGATCAGGAAGGCCGGGATCGGCAGCGCGACCCACGTCGAGCGCCGCGACAGCAGGCCCCGCAGCGAGCCCGCGAAACCCGGCGGCCGCCGGAACCAGGCGGGGGGCGCCATGATCTCGGCGGCCAGCAGCGGGCGCACCCGGACGGTCGCGCCCTCCTGGCCCCCGGGGAGGGGGTGGACGTAGGGCTTGGGCTCCGTGGCCACCGACATACGGGCACGGTACCGTCCGCCCGTGGCCGCCACACCTCCCCCGCGGGCGGCTACTGGCCGGGCTGCGCGCTCACGCTGACGTAGACGCCGGTGAGACGGGGAGGACGTAGGTGATCCAGCTCTCCCGCTCGGCGGTCGTCCGGTCGTAGACCGCCTGCGCGCGGGCGTTGTCCGGCGCCGTGACCCACTGCAGCTCGGCCGCGTCATGCGCCCGGGCCTGCGTGGCGCACGCCGCGATCAGCGCCTGCGCGGCACCGCTGCCGCGCGCGTGCGGCACGACGAACAGGTCGTTCATCACGGCGAGCCGGCTGGCCGTCGTCGTCGACCAGGTCCAGTAGACCGTGGCGAAGCCGATCGCCGCGCCTGCGCCGGAGCCCGCGTCCGGCTCCTCGCGCGCGATGAGCTGCAGGCCCTCGCGGTCGGGATGGTCGATCAGCGTGCGCGAGAGCCGCTCCAGCGCCTCGGCGCTGGGCGCCGTCTCGTAGAACGCGCAGTAGTCGACGACGAGCGGCACGAGGTCGGCGAGATCGGTCTCGCCGACCACCGTGACGCAGGCGGGGGTCAGGTCGTCATCCCCCCGAACATCCCGCCGGTGATGTTGAGTGTCTGGCCGTGGACGTAGTTGGACCACGGCGAGCACAGGAAGAAGACGCCGCCGGCGGCCTCGGTCGGCGTCGCGGGGCGCCCGATCGGGATCATCATCGAGGCCATGCCGCGCATCTGCTCGGGGATGCCGAGCTGGACCTTCTCGCCGTCGATCTCCATCTGGTTCTCGTCGACCTTCGCCTGCGTGAGCCGGGTGTCGACGAAGCCGAAGGCGACGGCGTTGACGTTGACCTTGAACTGGCCCCACTCCTTGGCCACGGTCTTCGTCAGGCCGATGACGCCGGCCTTCGCCGCCGCGTAGTTGGCCTGGCCGGCGTTGCCGAACGTGCCCGAGGTCGAGGACACGTTGACGATCTTGCGGAAGTTCTCGATCCCGTCCTCGCGCTCCTGCTTGGCCGGCTCGCGCAGGTACGGAGCGGCGGCGCGGATGACCTTGAAGGGAACGGTGAGGTGGATGTCGAGCATCCGCTGCCACCAGTCGTCGCTCAGCTTGTGCACGGGGCCGTCGAGCGTGTAGCCGGCGTTGTTGACGATGATGTCGATCTTGCCCCAGGCGTCGATGGCCGCCTGCACGAGCTGCTCCGGGGCGTCGCCCTTGGTCAGGTCGCCGGCGAAGACGGTGGTCTCGCCGTCGATCTCGGAGGAGGCCTGCTCCGCCACGTCGCCGTCGAGGTCGTTGATGACCACCTTGGCGCCGTGCTCCACGAGCAGCTCGGCGGTGGCGCGGCCGATGCCGCGCGCGGAACCGGTGACGATCGCCACCTTGTCGTCGAGGACTCCCATGGGCTCGCTGCTCCTCATCTCGGTATCGAGGCGCGCAAGCCTACTTCGGACCTGACGCAGGCGTCACGCACTCACGGCCTCCTACCCTGCGGGCCGTGACGTTGGACGACATCGCCCAGGAGATCCGTGCACACCGCGCCAGCGGCTGCGGCTTCGAGCCATGCGAGACGTGCACGAACATGGTCCCCGGCGCCGGCGGGTCCGGCGCCCGCGTGGTCGTCGTCGGCGAGGCCCCGGGCGCGCGCGAGGACGCCAGCGGCCTGCCGTTCGTCGGAGCCTCGGGCAAGCTCCTGGACGGCCTGCTGGCCGAGGCCGGGCTGGAGCGCGACGCGGTCTTCATCACCAACGTCTTCAAGGCGCGTCCGCCCGGCAACCGCGATCCGCGGGCCGATGAGATCGCCCACCACCGCCCGTGGCTGCAGGCCCAGCTCGCGCTCATCGAGCCGGAGCTGATCGTCCCGCTGGGGCGTCACGCGCTGAAGCACTTCGCGCCGGGCGCCCAGATCGCCGAGGTCCACGGGACGCGCGTCGGCGAGCGGCTGTTCCCGCTGTATCACCCGGCGGCCGCCCTGCACAACCCGCGCCTGCGCGAGACGCTGCTGGGCGACGCCCGCGCGCTGCGCGCCGCGCTGCGGGCCGATGATCCGCCGTCAACGGGGTAGATGGATCCGTGTCCGACACCCCGATGCGCGCGCGCCGGCGCCAGCAGCCCGACGAGACGCGCACGCTGATCCTCGATACCGCGGATCGCCTGCTGCGCGAGCGGCCGTTCCGCGAGCTGTCGGTCGACGACGTGATGCGCCCGACCGGCTACGGGCGCACGGTCTTCTACCGCCACTTCGGCGGGCTGGCCGATCTCGTGACGGCGGTGCTCGCGCGCGTCCTGCCGCCGTTCGTGCTTGCCAGCCAGCAGCTCGCCGAAGGGGCTTCGGGCGAGGTCACGCTGGAGCGCGCCCGCGAGCTGCTGGGCCCCGTCGTCGCGCACTGGCACGCCCACGGGCCGCTGATGAAGGCGCTGCGCGACGCCTCCGTCTACGACCGCGACATCGACGTGCGCGTCGTCGAGGCCCAGGAGCGGCTGCGCGCCGTCACCACCGAGGCGGTGCGCCGGCGCCAGGAGGCGGGGTTCCTGGCCGGCGTCGACGCCGAGCAGGTCGCCATGGCGCTGGCCTCGATGACCCAGCGCTACCTGCTCATGACCTTCGGCGAAACGACGGCCACCGCCTCCGAGGCGGCGGCCGTCGAGACGCTGGCGCTCGTCTGGGTCGCGACGCTCACCGCGCCCTAGCGCCGGCGAGAGAAAGCTCGACCGACGCGACTCAGCGCGTCGGCGCGTTCCCGCACGGGAACGACTGCACGGTCGTGCGCTTCATGCCCGTGGGGACCTTCTTCGTGAAGCGCACGGTCACGCGGCGGAACTGGAAGCTGTCGCCGCACTGGGTCACGCGCGACAGGCCGACCGTGACCGGGTACTTGAGCGACTTGCCCGCGACGCAGCTCGGATCGCAGGTGTTGACGACGGCGGTGCCGGTGCCGGCGGCCGTCTTGGCGCCGTAGGAGGCGTACTTGATCTTGCTGACGACGAAGCCCGCGTCGGCGCAGGCGAGGGTGATGGTCTTCGGCTTGTAGACCTGCTTGATGCAGTTGGAGACGTAGACGCGGAGGTCGTCGTTCGCGGCACCGGCGGGGGCGGCGAGGACCGGCACGGCGACCGCGGCGGCGGCCGTGAGGGCGAGAAGGGGCCTGAGCATGGGGCGACCGTACCGACGCGGGCGGTCGGCCCGTTCCGGCGGCGGCGGCCGGACGCCCGCATCGCACGCCGCCACCGGCGTGGCTAGAGCCCGTAGGACCGCCCGATCACGTCGAGCATGATCTCGTCGGTGCCCGCGCCGATCCGGATGAGGCGCAGGTCGCGCCAGATGCGCTCGACGCCGTACTCGCGCATGTAGACCGCGCCGCCGTGGATCTGGATGCACTCGTCGGCGACCTCGACGGCGATCCGCGCCGCGTGCAGCTTGGCCATCGAGATCTCGCGCACCGGGTACTCCCCGTTCTGGAAGCGCCAGGCGGTCATGTACGTGAGCTGGCGGGCGGTCTCGATCTTCGTCGCCATCTCGGCGAACTTGTGGCGGA
>JAOPZL010000132.1 GCA_025964175.1 Solirubrobacterales bacterium | reverse complement strand
GCACGCGCGAGCCGCCGAGCTCCTCCTGGGTGACGTCCTCGCCGATCGCGGCGCGCACGAGGTGCGGGCCGGCCAGCGCCATCGAGCCGCGGCCCTTGACCATCGGGACGAAGTCGGCCAGGCCGGGAATGTAGGCGGTGCCGGCCGCGCACGGTCCCATCAGCGCGGCGACCTGCGGGATGACCCCTGAGGCGACGACCTGCTCGCGGAACAGGTAGCCCGAGCCGGCGAAGAGCGAGCCGACCGCCTCCTGGATGCGCGCGCCGGCCGAATCCAGCAGCCACACCATCGGCATCCGCTTGGTCAGCGCGAGCTCGCGCAGGCGCGTGACCTTCTGCTCGCCCGACATGCCCATCGAGCCGGCCATGACCGTGAAGTCGTAGGCCGCGACGGCGACGAGGCGGCCGTCGACCTTGCCGTAGCCGGTGATGACGCCGTCGGCCGGCGCGTCCTTGTCCTCCAGGCCGCGGACCGAGTGGTGGATCCCGCCGTGGATGCCGAGCTCGCTGAACGTCCCGTCGTCGATCAGCAGCGCGATCCGCTCGCGGGCGGTCAGCGCCCCCTTCTCGTGCTGGCGGTCGATCTTCTCCTGGCCCCCGCCGAGCCGCGCGCGCTCGCGCCGCTGGGCCAGCTCCTCGACGAGCGGGCGCAGAATGGAGGTCGAGGCGGCGGCGTCGGTCACAGGAGGGGCTCCACGATGGTCACGGGGACGTCGGGCGGCCCGGCGACGGAGGCGGCAACGGGCTCAGCGACCCTTCCACTGCGGCTCCCGCTTCTCGAAGAACGCGGTCACGCCCTCGACGATGTCCTCGGTGGACTGCGCGATCGTGAGGTGCGAGCGCAGGAAGTCCAGCGCCTCGGCGAACGCCATGTCCTGCTGGCGGTACATCGCGTCCTTGCCCAGGCGCATGATCACCGGCGACTTGGAGGCCAGCTTGGCCGCCCAGTCCGCCACGGCGGCGTCGAGCTGGTCGTCGGGGACGACCTTGTTGACGATCCCGATCCGCTCGGCCTGCACCGCGCCGATCCGCTCCCCGAGCAGCAGCAGCTCGTTCGTCTTCTTGCGCCCGACGTTGCGGTAGATGATCGCCATGATCATGAACGGGAACGCCCCGACGTCGATCTCGGGCGTCCCGAAGCTCGCGCTCTCGCCGGCGACGATCAGGTCGCAGGCCAGGGCGATGCCGAGCGCGCCGGCGAGCACGTGGCCGCCGGCCTTGACGATCGTCGGCTTGCCGAGCTGGCCGATCAGCTGGAACAGCGACACGAACCGCTCGCTCGCGTCGTGCTTGTGGACGAGCGGCGTGTCGGCGCCGAACCCGCCGAGGTTCGCGCCGCTGGAGAACGTGCGCTCGTGGCCGGAGGCGAGGACCACCACGCGCACGGCGTCGTCGGCGCGCGCGCTCTGCAACGCGACGATCAGCTCGTCCAGCAGCTCGGTGGACAGCGCGTTGCGCGTGCCCGGATCGTCCAGCGTGATCGTCGCGACCCCGTCCGAGGCCTCATAGCGAACCTTCAACCCGCGCTCCCCTGGAAAGTAGGACGTGCCACTTCCCACTCTACGGGAGGTGCGGCCCTAGCGCAGGACGAGGTGCAGCGCGAGCTGGCGGGGGCGGGCCCCGCGCAGGGTGCGGCGGGCCTTGGCCGACGGCTTCAGGGTGATCATCGCGCGCCGGAAGGCGGACGCGTCGACCGTCGTGCGCACGACGGTGCGCCCGCGGACCGTGAGGCGCGCGGCGAGCGAGCCGCCGGCCGGCACGGTCACGTGGACGCGGACCGTGCGGCCCGCGCGCAGCGCCTTCAGCGCGGTGACGCGGACGAAGCCCGACTGCACCGCGTCCAGCGCGTCACGGACCTGCTCGGAGATCGTGGGCGCGGCGACCACCGGCGTGGCGGGCACGATCCGGGGCGGCGGGACCACGGTCGGCGGGGTGGGCGGCGGGGTCGGCGTGGTCGGGGTCGGGGTGGTCGGCGTCGTGGTCGTCGCGCCGGAGCCGCCCGAGGATCCGCCGGAGCCGCCGGAGGACCCGCCGCTGCCCGATCCGCCGGTCGGCGGGACCGTCGTGGAGCTGCCGGGCCCGCCGACGGTGCCGTCGTCGGTGAAGCAGGTCGCCGGCGCGCACAGGAAGACCGAGTTGAAGAGGTTCCAGTGCGTCGCGAGGTAGGTGCCGGCGGCCGGCGCGGGGTCGAAGTAGTCGCCGCGATCGCAGTCCCAGGCCTGGGGCGTGAAGCTCGTGCAGCCGCTCGGGTAGGTCAGATCGGAGACCTGGCCCTTGGTGCCGCCGTCGGCGTAGCACATGACGTCGTAGCGCTCGAAGCAGTGGCCGGCCAGCGTGGAGTGCGGAGCGGAGTCCTGGACGGCGCCGAGGTTGTGGCCGAGCTCGTGCTGCGCGGTGTTGCGGCGGCCGGAGCCGCTCAGCAGCCCGAGCACGAAGGCGAACTGGCCGCCGCGGTTGGAGTAGTTGGCCGCGCCGGGACGATCGTCGTCGAAGAGCGTCGCGACCCCGGCGATGCCGTCCCCGGCGTTGAGGTCCTCGATGTAGACGAGCACGTCATGGGTGCCCGAGAGGCCGGCGGAGAAGCTCGCCAGGTCGTTCTGCAGCGCGGTGACGCGCGCGTTGAGCGTCATCGCCACGTACGCGGCCTTCGTCCGCGGCAGCTGGATGCTGGCGATGTCGAGGTAGGGGTCGCCGCAGGAGGTGCCGACGTCGAAGCGCACCGTCTTCAGGCCGGTCGCGGCCAGCGAGAACGAGCTCGCGATGTCGCGCGCGTCCTGCTGGATGAGGTCGGCGCGGGTGGCGAACTGGCTGCTCACGTCGCTGGGATAGGCGTAGACGACCTTGATCGACGCGCCGGTGCCGGTCGAGGCGTTGACGGTGTCGTCGGTCGAGCGCGGCGTGCCGCACCACGTGCCGGCCAGGGTCGGGACGGCGGCGTCGGCGAGGAGGTCGCGGGTCAGCGCGGTGCGCGCGGCGGCCAGCGTCGTGGACTGCCGCAGGTGCGCGTCCTGACCCGGCTGGACGGGGTCGCCGTGGACCTCGGCCGGGATCCCGTCGACCAGCCTGTCGGGCAGCGCGACGGCACCCTCGTCGTGCGCCGCCGCGGGGGCCGCGAGGACGAGGGTGAGCAGGAGCGGGAGGAGGAGGAGCAGGAGGCGACGCGACACGTTCCCGTTCATCGGCCCCTGCCCCGCGGAACTTCAGCGGAAAGTAGGAAGTTCTACTGTTCGCTTTCGTCGTGGTTCGCGCTACGGTCGGCCGATGGCCGCCATCGACAACGTCCTCAAGCCGGACTTCGACGCCAAGCGCAAGCACTTCATCTTCAACGACGAGCACGAGCAGCTGCGCGAGTCGATCCGCTCGTTCGCCATCAAGGAGCTCGCCCCGCACGCCGACGAGTGGGAGGAGACGACCTTCCCCGACTCCGTCTTCACCCGCATGGGCGAGCTCGGCTTCCTCGGCCTGGACAAGCCCGAGCAGTACGGCGGCCAGGGCGGCGACTACTACACCGCGCTCGTGCTGGCCGAGGAGCTCGTCCACGCGAACTCCGGCGGCCTGGCCATGGGCGTCGCCGTCCACACCGACATGGCGATGCCGCCGATCCTCGCCTTCGGGACCGAGGAGCAGAAGCAGGAGTTCGTTGTCCCCGCGATCGCCGGCCAGAAGATCCTCTGCCTGGGCATCACCGAGCCCGACGCCGGCTCCGACGTGTCGGGCCTCAAGACCCGTGCCGTTATCGATCCCGCCCACCCCGACGACTACGTCATCAACGGCTCCAAGACCTACATCACCAACGGCCACCGCGCCGACGTGATCGTCCTCGTCACCAAGACCGATCCGGACGCCGGATACGACGGGTTCACCCTCTTCCTCGTCCCGATGGACACGCCCGGCGTGATCCGGGAGAAGCGCCTGGAGAAGCTCGGCATGCACGCATCCGACACGGCGCTGCTCGCCTTCCAGGACGTGCGCGTGCCCGCGACCGCAGTCCTCGGACAGGTCGGCAAGGGCTT